>NZ_FOGF01000087.1 GCF_900111135.1 Granulicatella balaenopterae
TTTTCGCTGGAATTCCTTTAGGTCATGAATTTTCTTCATTTGTATTAGCACTATTACAAGTTAGTGGACGCGCTCCAAAAATCGATGAGGCATTAATCAAGCAAATTAAAGCTATCGATAAAGCTTATCACTTTGAATCAATTGTTAGCTTAACTTGCCATATTTGCCCTGAAGTAGTGCAAACATTGAATATTTTTGCCGTTCTAAATCCATTCATTACTCATACAATGATTGAAGGTGGTATTCACCAAGATATTGTTAAAGAGCGTGATATTATGGCTGTTCCAACTGTTTATCTAAATGGTGAAGAATTTTCAAGTGGCAAATTGACCGTCGAACAATTACTAGAAAAATTAGCCGGCTCAGTTGAATTAGATGAATCAATCACGAACCAAGTCTATGATAGTTTAATCATTGGTGGTGGACCAGCTGGAGCTAGTGCAGCGATTTATTCAGCACGTAAAGGCATTAAGACTGCTTTAGTATGTGAAGAATTTGGTGGACAAGTAATGGAGACTTTAGGTATCGAGAATATGATTGGTACGCCATATACTGAAGGACCAAAATTAATGGCCCAAGTTGGCGAACATGTAAAACAATACAACGTCCAACAAATTACTGGTCAACGAGTAACACATATTAACAAACAAGACTTAATCGAAGTCACATTAGCTAATGGAACTATCTTAAAAACAAAATCTGCCATCATCTCAACTGGGGCAAGATGGCGTCATATTAATGTTCCTGGTGAAAAAGAATTTAAAAACAAAGGGGTTGCTTATTGCCCACATTGCGATGGACCAATCTTTGCTGGTAAGCCAGTAGCTGTTATTGGTGGCGGGAATTCAGGTATAGAAGCAGCCATTGATTTAGCAGGTATTGTTAGTCATGTCTATGTTTTAGAATTTTTACCAGAATTAAAAGCCGATAAAGTCTTACAAGATAAGCTTTACTCACTTAAAAATGTTACAGTCATTACTAATGCTCAGACAACTGAAATTACTGGTACAAATTCAGTGGAAGGCCTAAGCTATATCGATCGCAAGACACAAGCAGAACATCATTTAGCTGTGGAAGGTGTCTTTGTTTTAATCGGCTTAATGCCAAATACTGAATGGTTAAAAGATAGTGTAGACTTAAACAATCGTGGCGAAATTAAAATCGATGCAACTGGTCAAACCTCATTAGCAGG
>NZ_FOGF01000082.1 GCF_900111135.1 Granulicatella balaenopterae
CAATCAATAAATTTAACTGCTGATACAAATTGGCAAGCTACGTTTGATAAGCTAATGAAATACGACCCAACAGATGGACACGAAATTACTTACGCTATCGAAGAAGTCGCTATCTCAGGTTATACAACAACAATTACAGGAGACGTTCAAAATGGGTTCGTGGTAACAAACACTCAAGAAGTGCCACCAATACCAACTATAAAATATCGTGACATCCAAGTTCAAAAACACTGGATTGGTGAACCAACAGATTCAGTAACAATCAAGCTATTAGCAAATGGCAAAGCAACAGACAAAGAAATCACATTAAACGCCACAACTAACTGGCAAGGAAAATTCACAGAATTACCTATCACTGATGACAAGGGTAATGAGATTACTTATATAGTTGAAGAAGTTACAATCCCAGGTTACACTACCAACATCACAGGTAATATAGAAAAAGGTTTCATAGTTACAAACACTCAAAAACCTGAAAAACCAATGGAACCAGAACCAAATCTAGAATCTAAAAAAACTGTTAAAAACAATCTACCAACTACAGGAACAAAAGCATTAACAGTATCATTAGTATCAGCAACAAGTTTATTACTAATAGCAATGTCATTAGTCATAAAAGTTAAAAAATAGATTTTTACCACTAAGTTTAGAGAAGAACCTTAGCTTAGTGGTTTTTTTATTTTCTAAAAACATTATTATGACGTTTATATGTGCATTAAAAGTTGGGTTATAGAATATATTTGTATCGTTTGTATCCTATTTTTATTACATATTTATTGTTTTTTATTTTGGCTATATTTTTGTTTACTTTAGGAAAAAAACAGAATAGAATACGTTTTGTGATAAAAATTCGATATATTTATAATGAGAATTTGCAGTTAGTTTTTAGAAGATGAGGAGAATAAAAATGAAGAGAAAATTAATGTTATAATTTGCGGAGAAAACCCACATGCTTGCGTGTGGGTTGAAAGCGGCTTCTCTTTACTTGACAATAGCATATAATAAATATATATAATATATGTGTAAACAAAACATAGAAAGGAAATGGCCATAATGGCACGACCTAAAAAAGATAACATACAAATCCATATTTCCATCCCATCCGAGTGGAAAAAGGAACTTGAAAACCTTGCATGTATTTACAGTGATTAAGTATATTGAGGAGTAGAAAAGCCATGATTGACAAAGAATACAACAAAATTCTGAAAAAATATCATAAACTTTCTGACAGGCATATTTTGGTCGTTGAGACCGATATGCCTTATTCTGTTGTACTTAAAGTTGTGGCTCTTTCTGATAAGATACGCAAAGCAGGTAATGAGCTTGTTAGTCTGATAAGAAAGAATTATGAACAACTTCTACGTACAAAGAGATACCGTAAAT
>NZ_FOGF01000081.1 GCF_900111135.1 Granulicatella balaenopterae
TTTAATCTTATGAGCCTCAATCCATTCGATTAGGGCTTTTTCTTTTTTATAGCAATTATCAAACTTTGTTATGCATTTCTTTTTATCTATATTCTGTATCCTATCATCGTAACAGTAAAGTAGGAATGAGGAATACCAATCCCGTTGTACTTCAATACCATTTTGTAGCTTATACAATCGGTCAGATAGTTTCTTTTTGATATAGTCATCTGCAGTATGGTCATACTGTGAGGCTCTGTAATTATTTGGTACTTCTATATATGTACCACCAGTTACCGTAAACTTTTTCTCCACTGTAGTTTGAAATCCAGATGGACATCGGTTCTTTATGGATTTACCAAAACGTTTCTTCTTATTAAATTTACCTTTATCGTTTTTAGTGGTTTCTTTAGCTCGTTTCATGAGCTTGCTTGCATTTTTAGGTTCTGTGACAAATGTATCTCCGAGACTTCGCAGATGGTTAGCATCTTCATTTATTGCAAGCTGTCTATTTACTGCATTGATACGGCATAATTCAGAATGTTTCGCTTTTAGTTTCTTATAATGATTTGAATATTTCCAGGTCTTGTAACCTTTCTTAACAGTCCCATCAGTATTATAATTTTGTGGATTAGTGGCTCGTCTTGATCTATCCATAGCACGATAGAGCAGGCGTTCTTTTCTTTCAGAAGTTTGTATGCTGTTGCCACGTTCTGAAAGATTCTTTAAACCGACTTCTGTATCAGATGTATAAGCAACAGTCTGTGTGCCAATATCAGCACCTATCATCCCTTTACCGTACTTGTGACGAGGATTGCCGTACTTATCATATTTTGATTTTGCTTTACCCTCGATAGTAAGGTGTAGATATACTCTGTATTTACCCCGTATCATCTTGGGAATCAAGGTTGCATAGCAAGGTCTGTATGTATCTATGCAATAATCATCTTCTATGAGAGTGTTTACAGCTTTGTTATCCATAAACTCAAAATCAGTAAGGTATGCCAAAATGGCATCTACTTCGTCCTGTTGAAATCTATCATTTACCTGTATACCAAAAATAGTTTTTCCAAGTTTGAATTGCAATTTATCATCTTTTACAGATATTGGAATGCCCCGATTTATCTGTTTTGCACGAATGCAAGGCAGTTCTCCATATTTTGAAAAATGAATGGTCTTGCCATTGCCATACAAGCATTTCTCAATACCTCGCCAAACATCCTCGGCTTTTGTTAATGCAAATATAGCCGGCACCCCATATTTCTTACCTATTGGAATCATAGATTTTCTACAATAATCCCATGTGACATTGTAGTTTTTTTGCATTTCGTTAAGTTGCTTAGCATAAATTTTGCGTTTCCCCTTATCTTTGGTGCTACCATACAGAAATAGTAATTTACGGTATCTCTTTGTACGTAGAAGTTGTTCATAATTCTTTCTTATCAGACTAACAAGCTCATTACCTGCTTTGCGTATCTTATCAGAAAGA
>NZ_FOGF01000080.1 GCF_900111135.1 Granulicatella balaenopterae
ACTGGTTCAGTCACATTACCAGAAGCGGTACGTTTCGGAAATTACTTATTAAAAGAAATTCAAGCACCAGAAGGATATGTTTTAGATGACAAATTTATTCCAATTACAATTAATGGAGATGAAGTAACCGTTACTACAGAAGTAACAGATAATGCACAAAAAGGATTATTAATTTTAAACAAAAAAGCTAAACTATTAACACAATGGACAGAAGGTTCAGATAAAGTAATGACACCTGTGTTTGAAGAAAAATATTTAGCTGGTACAACTTGGGAATTAAGAGCTAAAGAAGATATTGTATCTGGAGATAAAGTAACTGTTTTATATCATAAAGGGGATGTTATTCAAACATTAACAACGACTGAAAATGGTAGAGATAAATTCAATCGAGTGCCATTAGGAAAATATGAATTAGAAGAAGTAGCTACTTTACCACAATATGTAAAAGATAATAACATTTATGATATTACCTTTACACCACAAGAACAAACAGTAGAAGTTGATAGTCAAATTAAAAACGCTTATAACAAACGTAAAACAATTAATTTCACATTTAATAAATATTTTGAAGAATCAGCATTATTTACAAATACAAAAGAAGCAACATTTGGATTATTTAACGCAGAAAGTTATACAGAAAATGGGGTAACATTACCAGCAGATAGCATGATTGGTAAGGTTACGATTACACAAAAACATAAAGAACCAGAACAACCAATAGAAGTAGAAAAAGCAACAATTGAAACACCAGAAACAAAAGAATTAGAACCAACTGAAGCAGATATCACAACAGAAAAAGGAGATGAAGAATTTACTGAAGAAACAACACAACCAAAAGTTGCCGTTGAAGATGAAGTTAACAAAGAACAACAAGTAGCTACTAACGATAAAGAAAATGAACAAGTTATGGTTCAAGGTACATTTAATGATATTTTCGTTGATGGTACATTGTACATTCGAGAATTAACAACATCAGAAAAATACGTATTAGATGAAACTAACCACGATATTACCATTGATTTTAATAACATTACTGAAGAAGTTACTACTGAAACAGTTGTAACACCAATCGAAAATGAACTAAAACGTGGTGGGATTGAATTAGTAAAAATTGAAATGGGTAGTGAAACAGAAAATCGTTTAGATGGTGCAGAATATAAATTAGTAGCTGTAGATGACATTAAAGGGGAAACAGAAGTAGGTCGTTTTACAACTGTAAATGGCATGATCCATATTGAAGATTTAGAATATGGACATTACTATTTAGAAGAAACGAAAGCACCAGAAGGATTTATTTTAGATGCAACAAGAATTGTTGTTGAATTGTTTGGAAATCAAAATCATATTGTTAAACAAATTTTTGCAGAAAATGAAAAAATTCCAGAAGTGAAAACAACATTGATGGAACAAGGCACAAACAACAAAGAAATCCATGCAGAAAAAGTTACATTAGTGGATACAGTCGCTTACAAAGATTTAATCGTTGGACAAGAATA
>NZ_FOGF01000076.1 GCF_900111135.1 Granulicatella balaenopterae
GTTGTTAATGTGACGCCTGTTGGATTTTCGATAGCTGTTAGGCCAGCAGTTTGTGCATCGGCAATCACATCACCTTTTAGTAGAGCTTTTTCTTGTTCGTTAAAGCTAACAAAACGTGGCGCGCTATCTGCATTGACAAAGACCGCATAACTATCGCCATTTGAGGCTGTGGCAAGGTATCCAATAATCTGATCCCAAGTTTGGATGTCTGAACGTACACCGTCAACTAAATCTCCTTGGCGTGGTGTAGTAATCATACGCACGTTTTGGGCAACTTCTGCTTGTGTGCCATATGAAAAGGCATCAGTAGAGCGACGGATTTGAATTAAGCCACGTGTGTAATCGTGTGTTTTAACGGCATCTGGGTAGTTTGTTTTATCCGTTACTTTTTGCCAATCAAAGCGATTAATGATGTCTGAAGAATCATATGAATCGTGAATGAAGTATGGATAATCGAATGGTGTGCCGTCTGCTTTTGTTAAGTAAGTTGATTTGTATGGTGCGTCGGCCACTGGTTTTTCGTAACCTGGTGCTAGGAATTGTTTAGTACGTCCATATTCTTGTCCTGAATGAATAAATGGTGTCCCTTGCGCCGTTAAAATCATACTATTCCCTAAACGAATACGTGCTTGGATTTCTGCTTCTGCATTTTTTGGATCCTTTTTGATTGATTGGGCAATAACATCATGTAATGTTAGATTATCATGCGCAGCAATATATTGAATCACATCGCCTGGATCGTCAGCTGTGAAGTTGCCAGGACGAGCAATAATATTATTGTAAATCACTTGTAAATCACGAGCACCTCCAGTTAAAAATCGTGGTTGGCCTTCGCTACCAAATCCTGATTTTAGTTCGTTACGCATTTCATCTGAAAAAACGCCGACTGAATCAGTTGAAGTCATCCAATCTTGGTCAGCTGCTGTAACTGGTTTGTTTTCGTCGCCTGTATAAGTACGCCAACCTTCCCCTAACATCAATAAATTAGGATTTGCTTTTGTCGCTATGTCATAGGCTTTTTGAATGGACTCAGCATCATGATCACCCATCATATCGAAACGGAAGCCATCAACTTTAAATTCTTTTGTCCAGTAATTGATTGAATCAACTAAAATTCTGCGTGACATTTTATGCGTCGTACCTAAACGTCCACCACCAAAACTTTCACGAGGCGAGCCGTCTTGATTCATAAAGTGATAATAATTTGGTTCTAAGTCTTCAAAAATATGCGTTTGCGCAGTATGGTTATAGACCACATCTAAAATGACCCCCATATCTTTTTCGTGAATTAATTGGATTAATTCTTTGAATTCTTCAATACGAGCCGCAGCGTCTTTTGGATTAGTCGTATACATGCCAGTTAAAGAGAAATAACTTTGTGGGTCATATCCCCAGTTATATGGTGTATTTTGTGAGCGATACTCTTCTATACGTTCCTCTTTCGTACTTTCATCGGCAAAGTAATAACTCATGACTGGTAATAATTGAATATGCGTCACACCTAAATCTTTTAAGTAATCTAACCGTTCACCAAATGCTTTAAATGTTCCAAATGGTGCCTGCAAATCAGCCGCAATATTAGCATCCGATGTAAAATCCCTTACATGGGCTTCATAAATAATCGCATCTTCACGCTTATTAAATCCAGGAATATGTGCATAGTCTAAAGCTGGTCCTACAGTACTTGGATTAATAAAGGCTGCTTTGGCAATTGGCTTACCAGTTGAACCGTCCACTTGTTGGAAATCTGCGTCACTATTCCATTCAGCTAATGATTTAGCATAAGGATCTAGTGCCAAGATTTTTTCGCCATTGCGTTCAATTAAATAGTGATAATAGTAACCAGTTAAGTTGTCGATGCCTAAATCCGCAGCAGAAATCGTTAGATCCCAGAC
>NZ_FOGF01000079.1 GCF_900111135.1 Granulicatella balaenopterae
TAATGAGTTACAAAAGAAAATTGTTGACAATTGGTAGTACAGTGATGCTAACAACGGGATTAGTTACGTTAAGCCAATTGGATGCACAAATAGTTGAGGCAAGAGAAGAGGTAGAAGGAACACAAACAATGCCAACAGCTATAAAAGATAATCATTCTAAAGTGACAAGTGAGGAAGAAAAAGCCCCACAAACAACACCAGACACAACAGAAAAAGACGATTCAGTAGAGAAGGAAAATAAAGGTGACGTAACAAAGCCAACTACTGACAAAGATGGCGAACCAGAAAAACCAGTTACACCAGATAACGGCGGTGAAGTAGTTGACCCAACTTCGGATCCAGAAAAGCCAGTTACACCAACTAACAAAACAGGTTGGGATGGCGACTCTTATTATATAGATGGCGAAAAAGTAATAAGTAAATGGTTAGAAGTTACAGCTAAAGACGCCAAAGATGACGAAACAACATATTGGTACTACTTCGATGAAAATGGTCTACGTGTAACCAATAAATGGCAAGGGGCATATTACCTAAAAGACAATGGTCAAATGGCGTCAAATGAATGGATCTTTGATAAAGATTATGACAATTGGTTCTTTATTAATGAAGATGGTACTTATGCTCGTTATACATGGAAAGGCTCATACTATCTAAAACAATGGGGTGAAATGGCCAAACAGGAATGGGCATACAGTCCAACAACCGGGTGGCACTACTTCAATCCAGATGGTACTTACGTTCAAAATAAATGGGTTGGTGCTTATTACATTAAACAATGGGGTTATATGGCATCTAACGAATGGATCTTTGATAAAGATTATGACAACTGGTTCTTTATTAAAGAAGATGGTTCATATGCTCGTTATACTTGGAAAGGTTCTTATTTCCTAACAAAATGGGGCGAAATGGCTAAAGACGGTTGGGCATGGAGTCCTGAAACAGGTTGGCACTATTTTAACGAAGATGGCACGTATGTTCAAAATCGTTGGGTAGGTGCTTATTACATCAAACAATGGGGTTACATGGCTCAAAACGAATGGATCTGGGATAATAATGAATGGTATTATATGACACCAAAAACAGGTCTTATGGCAACTGGTTGGACAGATGTTAATGGGGATATTTACTATATGAACGCTAATGGTACCATCCACCATGGTTTAGTCTATGATGATGAAAGAGCTGGTTGGTACTATTTTGATCAAAAAGGTCTTCTAAAAACAGGTACAATTGATTTGAAAGATATTGGCATAACCGTTAAAACCGATAAAGAAGGCAAAATCTCATCAGATGTTGACTATTTAAAGAAAATTAATCGTACAATTGGTTGGTTTAAAGATCGTGAAGGTAAAGTGACCTACTCAATGGCAAAACGTAATGGCCCAGATTCATACGATTGCTCAAGTTCATTATACAATGCCTTATGGAATGGTGACTTTAAAACAAGAATTACCTATGCTGGAACAACTGAAAACTTATATAAAGAAAAAGGATACCTATTCAAGGAAATTGATGCCCGAGATATTCGTCGTGGGGATGTCTTTATT
>NZ_FOGF01000075.1 GCF_900111135.1 Granulicatella balaenopterae
ATCCTGTATTCCCGATTTATGGGGGCTTAGCTCAGATGGGAGAGCGCCTGCTTTGCACGCAGGAGGTCAGCGGTTCGATCCCGCTAGTCTCCATTCAACATTTTAATATTGGCGGTGTAGCTCAGCTGGCTAGAGCGTCCGGTTCATACCCGGGAGGTCGTGGGTTCGATTCCCTCCGCCGCTATATTTATTTTTGAGATTACAAAGAGCTTGGACCTTTAGCTCAGGTGGTTAGAGCAGACGGCTCATAACCGTCCGGTCGTAGGTTCGAGTCCTACAAGGTCCATTAATAAAATTTTATAAAGCCATGGAGGATTACCCAAGTCCGGCTGAAGGGAACGGTCTTGAAAACCGTCAGACGTGTAAAAGCGTGCAAGGGTTCGAATCCCTTATCCTCCTTTTAATATTATCGCGGGGTGGAGCAGTTGGCAGCTCGTCGGGCTCATAACCCGAAGGTCGCAGGTTCGAGTCCTGCCTCCGCAATTAACAATAGGTTCCGTGGTGTAGGGGTTAACATGCCTGCCTGTCACGCAGGAGATCGCGGGTTCGATTCCCGTCGGGACCGTTTTGTTTGCTTTGGTAGCTCAGTTGGTAGAGCACTTGATTGAAGCTCAAGGTGTCGGCGGTTCGATTCCGTCCCGAAGCATTTAGGAAGATGCGGGTGTAGTTTAGTGGTAAAACTACAGCCTTCCAAGCTGTTGTCGCGAGTTCGATTCTCGTCACCCGCTTTTATAAATACTGGCCCGTTGGTCAAGCGGTTAAGACACCGCCCTTTCACGGCGGTAACACGGGTTCGATTCCCGTACGGGTCATTTATAAATTTTATAAAGCCATGGAGGATTACCCAAGTCCGGCTGAAGGGAACGGTCTTGAAAACCGTCAGACGTGTAAAAGCGTGCAAGGGTTCGAATCCCTTATCCTCCTTTTAACATTATCGCGGGGTGGAGCAGTTGGCAGCTCGTCGGGCTCATAACCCGAAGGTCGCAGGTTCGAGTCCTGCCTCCGCAATTAACAATAGGTTCCGTGGTGTAGGGGTTAACATGCCTGCCTGTCACGCAGGAGATCGCGGGTTCGATTCCCGTCGGGACCGTTATACTTATGCGGGTGTAGTTTAGTGGTAAAACTACAGCCTTCCAAGCTGTTGTCGCGAGTTCGATTCTCGTCACCCGCTTTAAGTTGTTGTTTAGGGCCTATAGCTCAGCTGGTTAGAGCGCACGCCTGATAAGCGTGAGGTCGATGGTTCGAGTCCATTTAGGCCCATTGATAAAAGTTTATATATATTAGTTAATATTTGGATTTGGGGAAGTACTCAAGAGGCTGAAGAGGCGCCCCTGCTAAGGGTGTAGGTCGCGTAAGCGGCGCGAGGGTTCAAATCCCTCCTTCTCCGTTAACTTTTATCAAATACTGGCCCGTTGGTCAAGCGGTTAAGACACCGCCCTTTCACGGCGGTAACACGGGTTCGATTCCCGTACGGGTCATTAAAAGATAACATTATCTTTTATTAATATCACTAAAATGCGGGTGTAGTTTAGTGGTAAAACTACAGCCTTCCAAGCTGTTGTCGCGAGTTCGATTCTCGTCACCCGCTTTTATAAATACTGGCCCGTTGGTCAAGCGGTTAAGACACCGCCCTTTCACGGCGGTAACACGGGTTCGATTCCCGTACGGGTCATTTCATTATGGAGGTTTAGCTCAGCTGGGAGAGCACCTGCCTTACAAGCAGGGGGTCAGCGGTTCGATCCCGTTAACCTCCATCATGAGTCATTAGCTCAGTTGGTAGAGCATCTGACTTTTAATCAGAGGGTCGCAGGTTCGAACCCTGCATGACTCATTCTCTATAAAGAGAAAACTTAATAGCGGGTGTGGCGGAATTGGCAGACGCACTAGATTTAGGATCTAGCGTTGAGAGACGTGGGGGTTCGAGTCCCTTCACCCGCATTGATTTTATTAAGCCGGCTTAGCTCAGTTGGTAGAGCATCTGATTTGTAATCAGAGGGTCGAGGGTTCAACTCCTTTAGCCGGCATTTTGCGGAAGTAGTTCAGTG
>NZ_FOGF01000073.1 GCF_900111135.1 Granulicatella balaenopterae
TGAAAACTACTTTAATGGAACAAGGCACAAACAACAAAGAAATCCATGCAGAAAAAGTTACATTAGTGGATACAGTCGCTTACAAAGACTTAATCATTGGTCAAGAATACACAATCAACGGTCAAGTAGTTAACAAGGAAACACAAGAAGTAATTGCTACATCAAGCGTAACTTTTGTAGCAGAACAAAAAGACGGTACTATCAATGTAGTATTTGAAGTGGATGCTTCAAAATTAGCAGGAAAAGACATTGTAGCGTTTGAATCTCTAAGTCACAACGGAGTAGAAATTGCCGTGCATAATGACCTAGAAGATAAAGACCAAACAGTTACAGTAACACATCCAGAAGTAAAAACAACATTAATGGAACAAGGAACAAACAACAAAGAAATCCACGCAGAAAAAACTACTTTAGTTGACGTGGTAGCTTACAAAGACCTAATTATCGGTCAAGAATACACAGTTAACGGTCAAGTAGTTAACAAAGAAACACAAGAAGTAATTGCAACATCATCTGTTACATTTGTCACAGAACAAAAAGACGGAACAATTAATGTAATGTTTGAAGTGGATGCTTCAGAATTAGCAGGAAAAGACATTGTAGCGTTTGAATCATTAAGTCACAACGGAGTAGAAATTGCCGTGCATAATGACCTAGAAGATAAAGACCAAACAATTACAGTAACACATCCAGAAGTGAAAACAACATTAATGGAACAAGATACAAACAATAAAGAAATCCACGCAGAAAAAACTACTTTAGTTGACGTGGTAGCTTACAAAGACTTAATCGTTGGTCAAGAGTACACAATCAACGGACAAGTTGTTAATAAGGAAACACAAGAAGTAATCGCTACATCAAGCGTAACTTTTGTAGCAGAACAAAAAGACGGTACTATCAATGTAGTATTTGAAGTGGATGCTTCAGAATTAGCAGGAAAAGACATTGTAGCGTTTGAATCATTAAGTCACAACGGAGTAGAAATTGCCGTGCATAATGACTTAGAAGACAAAGACCAAACAGTCAAAGTTACAAAACCAGAAGTAAAAACAACATTAATGGAACAAGGCACAAACAACAAAGAAATTCACGCAGAAAAAACTACTTTAGTTGACGTGGTAGCTTACAAAGACTTAATCGTTGGTCAAGAGTACACAATCAACGGACAAGTAGTTAACAAGGAAACACAAGAAGTAATTGCAACATCATCTGTTACCTTTGTAGCAGAACAACGTAACGGAACAATTAATGTAGTGTTTGAAGTGGATACTTCAGAATTAGCAGGAAAAGACATTGTAGCGTTTGAATCTCTAAGTCATAATGGAGTAGAAATTGCAGTTCACAATGACTTAGAAGATAAAGACCAAACAATTAAAGTTACAAAACCAGAAGTGAAAACAACATTGATGGAACAAGGTACAAATAACAAAGAAATCCACGCAGAAAAAGTTACATTAGTGGATACAGTCGCTTACAAAGATTTAATCATCGGTCAAGAATATACAATCAACGGTCAAGTTGTTAACAAGGAAACACAAGAAGTAATCGCAACATCAAGCGTAACATTCGTTGCAGAACAAAAAGATGGAACAGTGAACGTAGTGTTTGAAGTGGATGCTTCAAAATTACAAGGAAAAGACATTGTAGCGTTTGAATCTCTAAGTCATAACGGAGTAGAAATTGCCGTGCATAATGACTTAGAAGACAAGAATCAAACAGTCAAAGTATTACAAGAAGAATTACCACAAACAAGCACTAAATCAAGTTTAGCAATGGTATCTGTAGCGTTGTTAGTAATGTTAGTGGGAATTACAGAATTTTTACGTTATAAAACAAATAGAAAATAATCATTAATGAACAACTTTTCGCCAATTTGGCGAGAAGTTGTTCATTAATAAAATAAAAAAGAAAGGAGAATTTTCATGGCAGAAATCAAATTAGAAATTAAAAAATCAGATTTTAAGGAAATGTCTGAACGTGCTAATGCAGTATTAGAATTACAAGGAATTGATCCAGATACTTATTGGTATAAACAACAATTAGAAGTTGTTATGCAAGG
>NZ_FOGF01000078.1 GCF_900111135.1 Granulicatella balaenopterae
TTAGCAAAACAATTTTGTAACTGTGTTTTATGAAACACATAGTCTTCTGGCATACTAATCATATATGCAAGCAATCCTCTTGCTTGCAAAGATAAATTATTGTTTTGTAAAAAATCTCTGCTAATACTCTCATAACCTTTATTTCTATTATACTTATATATCGCCATTAAATTTCCCCTCTTTCTATACCCCCTTTATATAAAAAACCACAGAAAAAAGATTCTGTGGTTTATTACGAGGGCTTATTCAGTTATTAATTCAATATGAATCTGATTAGAAGTTTTATAAATCATAATGTAATTTTCTTCTACTAGTTTATCTAATACTTTATCAATTTTATCAGTAGTTAATAATTCTTCTAATTCTTTTCTATTTGTATAAATAATATTATGTTTATTTCTTTTTTGGTAACAGTATGTTAATAATAATTTTTCATTCCAATCAATATTTTTATCATTATAAAAAGGTTCGTTTATAATATTTATTTCTGGAGTTTCGTAAAATATTTTTCTCTTATTCATAAAAATCATCTTCCTCCTGTTCTTTTCTTTCTTCTAATTTATCATGTATCTTTACAATAGCAATAATGAATATTGCTAAAATTACTACACCTTTCAATAAAAATAGGAAAACTTGTAATGGATAAACAAAAACTGCTACAATCAACACTGCTACAATAGCTAAAAGAGCAAGAAGAATAATACAATATCCTACATATAGAAATAGATAAATTATAAGTCCTATTGCAGCTAATGCTAAAAGTCCTTCTAGAAATCCCATTACTGTTACCTCCTATTATAGTTTAATCATTTTTTTAGAATGCAATAATTCTAATAATTCTTTTAGTATTACAGTATCTAATTGTTTTTCTAAAATAGATAACTCTTCATTATTTGCTATTTCATTCATTAAATCATCTACTGTTTTTTTTGTTTTTTTACTATTTGTCTTTTCTAATTCTTCTTCGTTATCTTCATCTTCACTTGTAAAACATTCTTTTATAGCATCTTCTGTAATTGGATTAATAGTTTTTATTAGTTGTAAGTTTTTACTAGTAATTTTAATGTCAAAATTCACGATGCTATTAAAAATAATTAATTGTTCGATATCAGAGAACTTAGCTAAAATTTCTCCGTTTGCAAGAGATAATTTTTTATTATCTAATAAATTCATAAATTCATCAATTAATTTTGCACAAGCGACGTATCTAGATAATGTTCTTTCACTTATCTTTTCTTCTACGGCAATTATTTTTAGAGAATCAGTACCTTTTTTCCCTTGGTGTTTTGTAGCATCCACTTTTAGTTTGTAAGCTCTTGCTTTTTCACTTTCTTTAATGTGTTGTCGTTGCATAAAGTTACTTTGCACTAAACCTATCGCAGTTTCTTCATCCGTTAGATCTTTAATTATCGCTGGAATAGTTGTCCAACCCAATCGCTTAATTGCTTCGTATCTATTATGCCCTGCTACAATTTCATAATAATCTTTTTTAGGTCGTACAATAATAGCATTGTCTAACCCTCTTTTTTTTATATCCATCATTAGAATTTCTAATTGTTTTTCAGTATATTCTGTAAATGG
>NZ_FOGF01000071.1 GCF_900111135.1 Granulicatella balaenopterae
GAGGTATGAGAAATACCTTTTCTGCACTATTCTAACCTTGTAAAAAACTTTATTAATTCTATATTTTTTTTACTAACTAAATTTCAGACACATACAATTTAGTGTAAAAAGTTGACAAATGAGTTTAGAAACCATATGATAGTAAGGAGTTGAATGCTTAAGTTATCTGATTGTAAGCAAGGTAATTAAAGAGTATATAAATAGACAATGCATGAGAGAAAGTAGTGAGAAAATGGCTCAAAAGAAAGCGGCATTAGCATGTTCAGTATGTGGTTCACGTAACTATACAATTACTTTAGGACAAAATCGTCGTGTTGAACGATTAGAATTAAAGAAGTTTTGTAAATACTGTAATAAAAAAACTGTGCATAAAGAAACAAAATAATTAGTCGTTATATTAGAACAATCGAAGAGAACAGATAGGAGAATGTATCATGAAATTTATGTCAAGCGTAATTCAAGAAATGAAGTTAGTTACTTGGCCAACAGGTAAAAAAGTCACTAAATATACTATTACAGTTATTATGACAATTGTTTTAGCAGCTGGATTCTTTGCAATTGTTGATGCAGGGATTGGGGCTTTATTTAACGCATTATTATCAAAATAATGAGTGTCATTTCTTTAAAGAAGTGATATACTAAAGATGTACGAAAGAAACTTCCGGCTAACTGGGGGTTTTTTTATATAGAAAAAATTAAAATACCAATAGGGGGACGATATAGTGTCATATGAAGATTCAAAAGAATGGTATGTCTTACATACTTATTCAGGATATGAAAATAAAGTAAAATCAAACATCGAGCAACGTGCTCAAAGCATGGGAATGGAAGATAATATTTTCCGAGTAATTGTACCAGAAGAAACAGAAGTAGAAGTGCGTGAAGATGGCAAAGACAAAGAAATCGTTCACAAAACTTTCCCTGGTTATGTATTAATCGAAATGAAAATGTCTGACCAAGCTTGGTATATCGTTCGTAATACTCCAGGCGTAACTGGTTTCGTAGGTTCTCATGGTGCCGGTTCTAAGCCATCGCCATTATTACCAGAAGAGATTGAAATCATCTTAAATCGTATGGGCGAAACTGCACGTGTAGCTTCAAACATTGAGGTTAATGTTGGTGATTTCGTCATTATTACTGATGGTGCCTTTGATGGTATGACTGGTAAAGTTACTGAAATCGACCACGAAAAACAACGCCTTAAAGCTGTTATTGAAATGTTTGGCCGTGAAACAATTGCAGAAGTAGATTTCAATCAAGTGAAAGAGGATGATTCTTATTAATAAGTACAAAGGAATGTTGGAACAATTTGTGCGTTATGCTAAGGTAGATACGAGAAGTGATTTACATAGTGTAGAAGTTCCATCAACAGCAAAGCAAGTGGATTTTTTAATGTTATTACAAGAGGAATTAAAAGAACTTGGATTTTGTGATGTGATGTATGATGAATTAACAACTTTTTTAACCGCAACTATTCCAAGTAATTTGCCAGAAGAGCATGCCGATGTTCCGACAATTGGGTTTATTGCGCATGTTGATACGGCTGATTTTAATTCCGAAAACATCCAGCCACAAGTTTTTCATCATTATGATGGGCAGGATGTCGTACTAAATCAAGAACAAAATATCGTTATGAGTGTGGAAGAATTTCCACATTTAAAGAATTATGTCGGGGAGACTTTGGTTACAACAGATGGTACAACTCTTTTAGGGGCAGATGATAAAGCGGGCTTAGTTTCCATTGTGCAAGCTGGTATCTATTTATTGAACCACCCAGAAATAAAGCACGGTAAAATACGACTAGCTTTTGGCTGTGATGAAGAGATTGGTAAAGGTGCTCATCGCTTTGATGCGGAATCTTTTGGTGCAGATTTTGCCTATACTTTAGATAGTGGTGAGGTAGGTAAGTTAGAATATGAAACATTTAATGCAGCGGGAGCTAAGTTAGTCTTCCACGGCACAAGTGTCCACCCAGGTAGCGCATATGGTGTAATGGTGAATGCTCTAGCTGAAGCAGCTAAGTTCTTTAATCGTTTGCCAAAAGTTGAAGTCCCAGAAAAAACAAAAGGTTATGACGGCTTTTATATGTTATCCCAACAAAAAGGTGATATCGGTGAAGTGCGTGCAACTTATATTATTCGCGACCATTCTAAAGAGAAGTTCTTAGAACGTAAAGCGAACTTTTTACAATTAGTAGAAGAACAAAATAATACCTATGACCACCCAAGAATAGACTGCACAATTGTCGATCAATATTATAATATGTACGATATCTTAAAAGAGGATATGACCCCAGTTGAGTTAGCTAAAGAAGCTTACCGAGCATGTGGCATCGAACCAGTTATTAATCCATTTCGTGGGGGAACAGATGGTTGTATTATTACATTCAAAGGCATTCCAACACCGAATTTATTTACTGGTGCTGAGAATTTACATGGCCAATATGAATTTGTCACATTGGAAAGCATGCAAAAAGCTAGCGATGTCGTTTTGAAAATAATTGAATTAACTACTGATAAATAATATTCTATCGAAGGTTACTATTACTGATCAAATATACTAGACAATAGAATAATTTTATAAAATTGAACTCTCATGAAAGTGGGGGTTCTTTTTTGTTTTTTATTGCTATTATTTCACAAAGAAAAAACGTTTTAAAATTACTGCCAAGAAATTTCCGAAGCTTTAGCTTAGTGTGTAGTTCACACCCTAATGAAAGTGAAATGCCGTCGATGGAAATAGTTTCTTTATTAGAAGAAAAATTTTTTTGAAACAAAAAACAAGTATTAATCACTGTATTAGAAACCTCAAAAATCAATTAAAAAAGCTACAAAAACAAGCTTGCTACGCACAACTAAGGCTACATTAGAGGTCGTTTTGCATTTTAAGACAATTTTTTCAAAAAACTTTCAAAAACTTATTGACAGTTATTTAATTTCCGTGGTATTATATTTTTACTGTTTGAGAAAAGCACAACACAAACAAAACGATTTTAAAAAAGTTTTAAAAAAGTGTTGACAAGCACCAACAAATTAAGGTATTATGATTTTGCTGTTTGAAATAAAGCAGAAAACATTTTCCACTGAAAATTATTTTTTAAAAATATTTTCAAAAAAGTGTTGACAAGCAAAATCAAGCATGATATTATTTAGAAGTTGTCAGAACGATAACGAAAAATATTGACCTTTGAAAATTGAACAAAGAAGACGAACCAAATGTGTAGGGGCTTCATTTTTTAATGAAGCAAACTATCAATTTCTTTTTATAATAGAAATAAAAC
>NZ_FOGF01000068.1 GCF_900111135.1 Granulicatella balaenopterae
ATGGTAAGTAATGGTAAGTAATACAGATTCAGTTTTGAAAGAGCAAAGCTTTTTTAAATAAAAGTGTGGTGATGATGGCAAGAAGGACACACCTGTTCCCATCTCGAACACAGAAGTTAAGCTTCTTAGCGCCGATAGTAGTTGGGGGTTTCTCCCTGCGAGGATAGGACGTCGCCATGCACATGATAGAAAGTTCAAGCAGAAATGTTTGAACTTTTTTGTTATTTTTTAGGCTCTTCGTCAAATAGTGTTGTTGAGGAGTTATTAAAAGAAGGCTTTTTGTCAAAGCGGTAATTTTTGTTACTAAACCAAATAGGGCTGGTGTAGGGGAAATACAGATGACGTAGAAGTGTTTGATTCAAGGCTTTTAAATTCATCAAAAGATTATAGAGGAAGGTAAATTGTTTTAAGGTTTTGTAGTTAGTGTTTTAGTGATTACAATATCACCAAAGGTTTCACTTCACTCACTTAGTGGTTTGTTGGTCGTAATAATGGTCGAATTTTTTTCGTATCACTTAGTAATTAGTTGGAAGAATAATTTGGATGATACGTCATCTAAAGGTAAATAACCAACTTCATCAATAATCAACAGTTTCATACGTGCATAATATTTTAATCGTTATTCTAAGCGATTTTCTAATAAAGCTTTTTTAGTTGCATTATTAGATCATTACACGAAACCAAATAAGTACTCCTGTGATTTTTAGCTACTTCGATGCCGATAGATGTTGCTAAATGCGTTTTTCTAATTCATTAGCTCTCACTTGAATATCCTTCAGGACACTTACTAACTCATCAACACTCTTTAATTCACCATCATAAGTTTTTAACCATTCTAAAAATCTATTAGCAGATTCAACTTTCTCTTTAGTATAAGGATGTTTTACCTTATATCTTTTTATATCTATCCCCATATTTTTACCAAATTCAATTACTCCAGGAAATAACTATCTTGTAGAATGGTTACAAATAGCTACCATATTATCTGTTAGAATTTTCTTTAGTTTTCCTCCTAATTCTTTTAACGCCATTGTTGTACATCGCATAAAGTCTTTTTGGCCTTTTCCGTTTAAATAGATAAACAAGTGATATCTTGAATAACTTAACGTTGCCCAATAAACATTAAAGGTTATTTTTTCACCATTTTTTAAAGTCATTTTTATCTCTTTTTTGAATATCTCTCTAAATTATTTGTAAATTCCTTATTAGTACAGTAGAGGGGTGTTCTTTTTTGATTTTGTTATAGAGGTATGTTAGATAGACATGTACAAAAATAGGATTACTCATTTTACTGACAGGTTATATAAATGATTGACGCATATAGTATACATAAAGCTGAAGTGTAGTAGATATCTAGGTAATTGTTTGTAAAGTAATAGATTATCATTTCCTTGTGTGTAATTTTTAATAAATCCTAAGACTATTCAATCTGGAAGTATCAGCCAGTATCTAAAGAAAATATAGTGGTAAATAATTGCTATTACAAAGTCAAGTGTTGCTCCATTGTTTATTGATTATATAATTATGGTGGGCTAATTGTCTTATAAAGTGAGTTAATATAGTAGCCTAGTGTTTCTGATTAGTTATTTTTGAATAAGTGGGGTGGCTAGATAAGCGAAGATGATGATTAGAAGGGTTCTGATTAAAAATGACGGGACATAGTAATATGAATCTTTTCTAATAAAGCTTTAACATCTATTATCTAAAAATTGATTGATAAATAGATAACTAAGTAGTATTATTAATCATATTATGAAAAGAAAGACATATATGAAAGTATATGGAAGGTCGAAAGATGTATGAAAAATAAAACAGAAAAATTTTTAACAAAAAATTGGGTAGTTGTGATTGGAGCCACAATTGCCTGCCTGTTATGGGGAAGCGCTTTTCCTTGCATTAAAATTGGTTATCGTCTATTTGAAATTAAATCAAATGATATAGCCTCACAAATGTTATTTGCTGGAATTCGTTTTACATTAGCAGGGATATTAACTATCATATTAGGAAGCCTTGCTACGAAAGAAATCTTAATACCAAAAGTAAAGTCTGCTAAAAATATTTTTAACTTAGCACTTATGCAAACAGTTGGACAATATATTTTCTTTTATATTGGCTTAGCTAATATAGCCGGTGTAAAAGGATCAATTTTAGGATCAACTCGTACATTCTTTGCTTTATTAATCGCGGCTTTATTATTTCACCAAGAAAAATTAACATCTAAAAAACTGATTGCTTGTATATTAGGTTTTGCGGGAGTGATTTTAGTGAATATGACTGGCAATGTAGAAGTCGGCTCATTCAGTTTCATGGGAGATGGCTTTATGTTACTTGCTAATATATCGGCAGCCTTTGCATCTGTTTACATTAAAAAATATTCAGAACAAGAAAATCCAGTTATATTATCAGGGTATCAGTTTATTGTTGGAGGAATTATTTTAGCAATTATCGGAAAAGTGTTTGGAGGTCAATTAGATAACTTCACAGTAGCTTCGGTTAGCTTATTAATTTATATGGCCTTTATTAGCGCTGTTGCATATTCAATTTGGGCACTTTTACTAAAAGTTAATCCAGTATCTAAAGTAGTTGTATATGGATTTTTAATGCCAATTTTTGGTGTATTTTTAAGCGCCATCATTTTAAACGAATTATATTTACTTGGACCATCAAGCTTAGTAGCCTTAGTATTAGTTTGTTTAGGCATTTATCTTATTTCAACAGCCAAAGAAAACTAAATATACATATAAAACGTAGCATATCAAATGTTGCGTTTTTTATTTTCCGTTTCCAATTATTGGTGTCAAGTAAAATATAACCATTTATGTCAATTTAAAATCACCACTTTTGTTAATTTAATTTGTTTTACTGTGTAGCCTTAGCTACACAGTATTTTCATTTGTTTTTGGTAAAATGTTTTTAGTCCTATAAGAAGGTCCTATAATTTTAATTACGTGACTATGGTGTAGTAAACGGTCAAGAATAGCATTAGCGATTACAATGTCACCAAAGGTTTCAGTCCACTCACTTAGTGGTTTGTTGGCAGTAATAATAGTCGAATTTTTTTCGTATCGTTTGGCAATTAATTGGAAGAATAGTTTGGATGATACGTCATCTAAAGGTAAATAACCAACTTCATCAATAATTAACAGTTTCATACGTGCGTAATATTTTAATCGTTGTTCTAATCGATTTTCTAATAAAGCTTTTTTTAGTTGCATTATTAGATCGTTACACGAAACAAAATAAGTACTCCTACGATTTTTAGCTGCTTCGATGCCGATAGATGTTGCTAAATGCGTTTTTCCAACTCCAGGATTACCGATAAATAATATATTTTCTTTATTATCCACAAAGCGCATATCCTTAAACCCGAGAATTTGTTTTTTATTAATACTTGGTTGGAAATTAAAATCGAAGTCATCGGTCGTTTTTAGATATGGAAATCCAGCAATACGAACACAAGAGTTAATCATACGCTCTTCTTTAGCCTTTAATTCATAATTAGTTAAAACTAACAATAGCTCTGTAAGGGTTGAATTTCCAGAGTTATATTGTTCAATCGCATCATCTAAATGTAGGTGCATTTGTTTTAATTTCAATTCTTCTAGATTATTTTTCACTTTAATGTATTTCTGCATTTCAATATTCATCGTAGTCTCCAATCTGAGCTAAACTCTCTATATTCTTCATAGAAATCTGCCTAATTTCATCATCATTATATTTCTTATTAAGGTGTTGAGATAAAACATCATTATAATGATTAGGGGCATAATTAATTGAATTTT
The DNA here is from genome assembly GCF_900111135.1 of Granulicatella balaenopterae. GTDB lineage: Bacteria > Bacillota > Bacilli > Lactobacillales > Aerococcaceae > Granulicatella > Granulicatella balaenopterae. The sequence continues at coordinate 3,783 of NZ_FOGF01000068.1, forward strand.
TCTTATTTATGTAGGGATACAGTACATATGTGACTAAATAGGTAAAAAAAAGAACACCAATCTGATATACTAATAAGTGACTAAACCAAAAGTATAGAGAGGTGTTCTTTGTGAAAATAATTATAACAGAAGAAATGAG
>NZ_FOGF01000064.1:1728-4837 GCF_900111135.1 Granulicatella balaenopterae
GACTTTGATCTTTGAAAACTGAATACTGTATTAACAAACCAAAATTTACCGAGTCATAAAACATTGAGTTTTATGCATTAAAATAGAGTTTTTATTAACGATGAAAACGCAAACGCGAATCATATTGAGACTTAACCAACGGTTAAGTGAATAAGGGCGCACGGTGGATGCCTTGGTACTAGGAGCCGATGAAGGACGGAACGAACACCGATATGCTCTGGGGAGCTGTAAGTAAGCTATGATCCAGAGATTTCCGAATGGGGGAACCCAACATTTTTAATCGAATGTTACTCTCAATTGAATACATAGATTGAGTAGAGGTACACGCAGGGAACTGAAACATCTCATTACCTGCAGGAAGAGAAAGAAAAATCGATTCCCTGAGTAGCGGCGAGCGAAACGGGAAAAGCCCAAACCAACAAGCTTGCTTGTTGGGGTTGTAGGACTGGAACGTGAGACTGAAACGTATAGCAGAAGTTGTCTGGGAAGGCACATCAAAGAAGGTGATAATCCTGTATGCAAAATGTGAATCAGCTCTACCAGTATCCTGAGTACGGCGGGACACGAGAAATCCCGTCGGAATCCGCCAGGACCATCTGGCAAGGCTAAATACTACCTAGTGACCGATAGTGAACCAGTACCGTGAGGGAAAGGTGAAAAGAACCCCGGGAGGGGAGTGAAATAGTACCTGAAACCGTGTGCTTACAAGTAGTCAGAGCCCGTTAATGGGTGATGGCGTGCCTTTTGTAGAATGAACCGGCGAGTTACGTTTACATGCGAGGTTAAGATGAAGAATCGGAGCCGTAGCGAAAGCGAGTCTGAATAGGGCGACATAGTATGTGGACGTAGACCCGAAACCAAGTGACCTACCCTTGTGCAGGTTGAAGGTGCGGTAAAACGCACTGGAGGACCGAACCAGGACACGTTGAAAAGTGTTTGGATGACGTGAGGGTAGCGGAGAAATTCCAATCGAACTTGGAGATAGCTGGTTCTCTCCGAAATAGCTTTAGGGCTAGCCTCGGAATGAAGAATCTTGGAGGTAGAGCACTGTTTGGACTAGGGGCCCATCTCGGGTTACCGAATTCAGATAAACTCCGAATGCCAATGATTTATATCCGGGAGTCAGACTGCGAGTGATAAGATCCGTAGTCGAAAGGGAAACAGCCCAGACCACCAGCTAAGGTCCCAAAATATCTATTAAGTGGAAAAGGATGTGGAATTGCACAAACAACTAGGATGTTGGCTCAGAAGCAGCCACCATTTAAAGAGTGCGTAATAGCTCACTAGTCGAGTGATTCTGCGCCGAAAATGTACCGGGGCTAAATAGATTACCGAAGCTGTGGATTCATCCTTTTAGGATGAGTGGTAGGAGAGCGTTCTAAGGGCGACGAAGCATGATCGTAAGGACATGTGGAGCGCTTAGAAGTGAGAATGCCGGTATGAGTAGCGAAAGACGGGTGAGAATCCCGTCCACCGAATAACTAAGGTTTCCTGGGGAAGGCTCGTCCTCCCAGGGTTAGTCGGGACCTAAGGCAAGGCCGATAGGCGTAGTCGATGGACAACAGGTTGATATTCCTGTACTTCTATATTTCGTTTGAACGATGGAGGGACGCAGGAGGCTAAGAAAACCATGCGATTGGAAGAGCATGGCCAAGCAATAAGTTGGTTGATGAGTTAAATGCTTGTCACATATACAACAAGTTGTGATGGGGAGGGAAATAAAGTACCGAAGTTTCTGATGTCACACTGCCAAGAAAAGCTTCTAGTTAGAAATATTGAACCCGTACCGCAAACCGACACAGGTAGTTGAGGAGAGAATCCTAAGGTGAGCGAGCGAACTCTCGTTAAGGAACTCGGCAAAATGACCCCGTAACTTCGGGAGAAGGGGTGCTGACCACTTGGTCAGCCGCAGTGAATAGGCCCAGGCGACTGTTTATCAAAAACACAGGTCTCTGCAAAATCGAAAGATGACGTATAGGGGCTGACGCCTGCCCGGTGCTGGAAGGTTAAGAGGAGAGGTTAGCTCTTGAAGCGAAGCTTTGAATTGAAGCCCCAGTAAACGGCGGCCGTAACTATAACGGTCCTAAGGTAGCGAAATTCCTTGTCGGGTAAGTTCCGACCCGCACGAAAGGCGTAACGATCTGGGCACTGTCTCAACGAGAGACTCGGTGAAATTATAGTACCTGTGAAGATGCAGGTTACCCGCGACAGGACGGAAAGACCCCATGGAGCTTTACTGTAGTTTGATATTGAGTGTTTGTGTCACATGTACAGGATAGGTAGGAGCCAATGAAATCGGGACGCTAGTCTCGATGGAGGCAATGGTGGGATACTACCCTTGTGACATGACCACTCTAACCCGCACCGGTTATCCCGGTGGGAGACAGTGTCAGACGGGCAGTTTGACTGGGGCGGTCGCCTCCTAAAATGTAACGGAGGCGCCCAAAGGTTCCCTCAGAATGGTTGGAAATCATTCGCAGAGTGTAAAGGCAGAAGGGAGCTTGACTGCGAGACCTACAAGTCGAGCAGGGACGAAAGTCGGGCTTAGTGATCCGGTGGTACCGCATGGAAGGGCCATCGCTCAACGGATAAAAGCTACCCTGGGGATAACAGGCTTATCTCCCCCAAGAGTTCACATCGACGGGGAGGTTTGGCACCTCGATGTCGGCTCATCGCATCCTGGGGCTGTAGTCGGTCCCAAGGGTTGGGCTGTTCGCCCATTAAAGCGGTACGCGAGCTGGGTTCAGAACGTCGTGAGACAGTTCGGTCCCTATCCGTCGCGGGCGTTGGAAATTTGAGAGGAGCTGTCCTTAGTACGAGAGGACCGGGATGGACACACCGCTGGTGTACCAGTTGTTCTGCCAAGAGCATCGCTGGGTAGCTATGTGTGGACGGGATAAACGCTGAAAGCATCTAAGCGTGAAGCCCCCCTCAAGATGAGATTTCCCATCACATAAGTGAGTAAGACCCCTGAGAGACGATCAGGTAGATAGGCTAGAAGTGGAAGTGCTGCGAAGTATGGAGCGGACTAGTACTAATCGGTCGAGGACTTAACCAAAATATTGGTAGTCTCAAGAGTAATACTCTATGGTAAGTAATGGTAAGTAAT
>NZ_FOGF01000062.1 GCF_900111135.1 Granulicatella balaenopterae
TTGGATACTGAATTATTATCAAAAATGATATTTTTATCTGGAATATTTAATAAAGTTCGTATACAATTACTATTAGGCATCTGAAGCCCTCCTTTATAAAGTTTTAGTCGATTTTATTATAGGGCATCAGATGCTTTTTGTGTATAAAAAAATAAATGATGCCATTGAAAAATTTCTTCAACAACATCATTTATTGTAGAACCAAAAAAAGACCACCAATTACTTGGTAGCCTATTAATCGTCAAATAAAAATATTATTCAGCAGCTGCTACTGGGTATACAGATACTTGTTTTTTATCGCGACCTTTACGTTCGAAACGAACAACGCCGTCAACTTTAGCGAATAAAGTGTCGTCGCCTCCACGTCCTACGTTAGCGCCTGGGTGGATTTTTGTTCCACGTTGACGGTATAAGATTGATCCTCCTGAAACGAATTGACCATCAGCACGTTTAGCTCCTAAACGTTTTGATTCTGAGTCACGTCCGTTTGATGTAGAACCACCACCTTTTTTGTGGGCGAATAATTGTAAATTCAATTGTAATAACATTTGGTTGCACCTCCTTGGGTTTATGTTCTCTCGATGTTTATAAACTGAGGATATTGAGTTTCAATATCTGTTAGTCCATAAATTAAATTCTTTAATAATAATTGTGCAATTGAGAATTGTTCTGATGAAATATCAGTTCTCATTTCCACGTATAAATAGCCGCCCTCGACTTGATCAACTTCAACGATTGGCTGAAAGTTTGCTAGTCGATCAATTCCATTAACAGTATTCGTTGTTAAAGCAGAAACTGCTGCACATACGATATCTTCCCCATGTTCAGCGAAACCGGCATGGCCTGTTACGGTAATGCTAACTATTTCGTCATTTTGTTGTTTTACATGAACTTTAATCATAATTGATTAAGCGTTGATTGCGTTGATAACAACTTTTGTATATGGTTGACGGTGACCTTGTTTACGGTGTGAGTCTTTACGACGTTTGTATTTGAAAGTTACAACTTTCTTTTGACGGCCGTGTTTTTCAACAGTTCCTTCAACAGTTGCGCCTGCTACGAATGGAGCTCCGACTTTAACGTCTTCTCCACCTACAAATACTACTTCATCAAAAGTTACAGTTTCACCAGCTTCTGCGTTTAATTTTTCAACGTAGATTGCTTGACCAACTTCAACTTTTACTTGTTTACCACCAGTTTTAACGATTGCGTACATATTGCACCTCCTATTTTTTTAGACTAAGACTCGCCAATTAAGAGTGCCTTTTCGGGACTTATAACTCAAAATCGTGCGGTTGTAGCTGTGGTGCTTCACAATTACAACATCATTATTCTATCAAAAACACGACTTGACGTCAATAGTTTTTAACTATTTATTGATAGATATTTTTAGTCTTTCTAATAGCATACCACAAAAAAACCGCAGTAGGAATCCTATCTGCAGTTTTTTTGATATTTAATTATTTTTTATTTTGTTTTCCGGCATTTCTACCTTTATTTTTTTTATTTTTTTGGCTAAATGTTTCTGATTTGATGGCTTGTGTTGGTTTTACGGGACGTGCTTGTTTAACAGGTCGAGCTGAACCACGACGATTCGGTACCACCACTTCTTTACCAGTTAATTCTTGATCGATTTCTGCTTTAACTTTTGGACGGATAAATGTATTTTGAATCCATGTTTGAATAATTGCCCAAACACCACCTGCTACAAAATAAAATCCTACCCCAGCCGGAGCCGACATTGTAACCATTAACATCATAATTGGAGTCATATACATCATTTTCTTCATTTGATCTTTTTGTTGCCCTTCCATAACTGATTGAGCTACATAAGATTGCACTAAATAAATTGCTGCCGTAACAAAAGCTAAGATAATATAAGGTTCTCCTAAAGAAATCCCCATAAATGAAGCCTCTTTAATTTCAGCAGAATAACGAATTGCTGTATATAAAGCACTAAAAATTGGAAGTTGGATTAATAATGGTAAACATCCCATACCACCTGCTAAACTAACATTATTCAAACGGTATAATTCCATTTGTTCTTGTTGAATAGCCATTTTTTCTTCTTGTGTTTCTGCAAGTTTTGCACGCTCTTGAATCGCATCGACATATGGTTTTAATTTTGCCATTTTTTCTTGTTGTACTAACATTTTTTTAGATTGTGAAAATGTTAATGGCATCATCAACATACGAACGACAATTGATACAACAATAATCGATACACCATAACTACCAAAGACACCTGCTAAACCGACCAAAATATTCTCCATTGGTACGGCTAACCATTCATAGACCATTCCAGTCGGTTGACCATTTGCATCCATTTTTACACATCCAACTAAAAAGATTGATGATAATAAAACTAGAGCTGTTATTTTAGATAATTTTTTTAAATTCATGAATTCCCTTCCTTTTTCAGATAATATGACACTTTATTATTGTACTTCATTTTAGAATTTGAATCAATTTATAATCTGGAAATCTTGGTATGATTCTTGATTGATTTCTTCTAAAGTATAGCCCGTAACTTTCCCATATGGTGCAGGGGACTCTTTTACTCTTTCAATAAAACGGTCTAACTTTTCTTCGTTATTTGATTGGGCAAGAACTTCTACTGACCCGTCAAATTTATTTTTAACCGTTCCTTTTATGTTCAATAAATCCGCTAATTGCTTTGTGAAAAAACGAAAACCAACTCCTTGAACACGTCCTTTAACGCCTATTTTGATTGTCTTCATTTTAACACCCCCTTAGATTATTATTGAATTTAGTATTGTTTGATAATCTCTATATCTTTTAATTCGCGTTTGACTGGTAATTTAATTCGGAAAACAGATCCACTATTTAAGACACTATTAACCTCGATTGAACCACCATAACTTTCAACCAATTCCTTAGCAATCGATAAACCTAAGCCATTCCCACCACGCTCACGTGATCTTGCTTTATCAACCCGATAAAAACGAGAAAAAACTTTTTTACGATTTTCTTCTGACATGCCCATCCCAAAATCTTGAATATTTATTTCAACATCATTCGTATTACGTGATAAGCTGACAATAATTTCTTTACGGTCTAGCGAATACTTCACAGCATTATCCATTAAAATAATGAGAATTTGCTCAAAATGGTTCAAATATATCGGACACACCAATTCATACGGCAAATCCGTATCAAAAATAAATTCAAAATCTTCATACAAAACAATAAAATTATTAACTACAGTTTGTACTGCCTCATAGACATTAGTTTCTGAATCTTTATATTGTTCACTAATTTCTGGAGCTCGTGATAAATCAAGCATCTCTTGAACTAAATTTTTCATTCGCTGTAATTCTGCCAGTGAAGAGGCAAGGGATTCTTCCAAAATAACAGGATCATCTTTTCCCCAACGATTCAACAAACTTAAATGTCCTTCCACAATAGCCACCGGAGTTCGTAATTCATGCGAAACATCTTCTACAAATTGCTTTTGCTGATCAATATAAAAGGTAATCTTATCTAATAATTCATTAAAACGAATAGCCACTAAAGCTAATTCATCATTTGTATTTGGTACTTCTAAACGCTTAATAGAAATATTCTCATCATTAATCGTCGAAATAACTGTTTGAATATTACGAATTGGAATAAACATTCTTTTCGCTAAAATCCGTCCAATAATTATTGTAATGATAAAAATAATTAGTAATAATTTAAAAAAAGTATAATATACTTGCGACTTCATTTTTTGAAAATGAGTTAAGCGGTTGGTAATATAGACATATCCCAATAAAACACGATCATCTTTTGAAAATACAGGTCCTCCACTTTGAATCTCAAATTTTCCTCGTTCTAATTGAACATAATCATTAAAAAAATCTGCTTCTAAACGTGTTGGGTAATACCAATTTTGAGTTTGAAATAAGCGCTCTTTTGAAGTATTATACACTTGCAAATCAACATCCGAGGAAATCATTGCATCCGCTGCAATAATCTGACTATAGACATTATTTTTAGGTCGATAAGTATAGGCTTTTTCCAAACTATTTACAACAATTTCGGGCGTTAAGACTTGATCACCCTCCGCTAACACTTCTATAACCGCCTGTGTATACTGCTTATTTTGTTCAATTTTATTATTTTGTTCTTGTCGAATTACTCCAACGACTAATATATATAGTGAAACTGATAATAATGTAAAGATTGTTGCAACGATAATTAGCCACCATTTATTAACGACTGAGCGATAGACCACTTTTTCTTTATGCTTTTTTAAATGCTTCAACTGTTATTCCTCCTATTGACGCATTACATAGCCTGTACCACGAACAGTTTGGATATAACTTTCTTGATTTGGATAGTCAATTTTATTTCTTAAATATCTAATATAGACATCAATGACATTGGTTTCTACTTCCATTTTATAACCCCAGACTTGGTTCAATAACACTTCACGTGATAATACAACATTAATATTTTCCATTAACATTAATAACAATTCATATTCACGTTTGGTTAATGCAATAACTTCACCCGCACGTTTCACAGTACGATTTTCTTTTTCAATCACTAAATCACGATATTCAACCTTTGTCTGCTTGCGTTTACGAACATCCTTATCAATATCTACACGACGGAATAAAGCACGTAATCTTGCTAATAATTCTTCAATAGCAAATGGTTTGACAACATAATCATCCGCACCTTGATCCAAACCTGATACACGATCCATTACAGAATCACGTGCAGTCATAATAATAATCGGTGTATCTTTCATTGGACGGAATCGACGAACAAATTCTAGACCATTCAATTCTGGTAACATTAAATCTAAAAGAATGGCATCCCAATCTTCATCTAATGCTGATTGTAACCCACTACGACCATCATAACAGACACCTGTTTCATAACCTTCGTGTTGCAATTCTAACTCAACAAATCTTGATAAATTCTTTTCATCTTCTATAATTAAAATTCTTTGTTTACGAGTCATTGTTATTCTCCTTTTTCTATTCCCTATCATTTTAATAGCGCTTTGTTTTACTTATTCACTTCTATCACAAATCTATTTGTTATTGCTAAGTGGATATACATTTTTATGATAAAATACTTATTTTTTTCTAAGACAAAGTTCATAATCATAATAACACATTCAGGTACTGTTTCTCAATAGTCTTAGGATAGAGCTTAACGAGTGAACTACACACTCAGCTAAAGCTTAGGTGCTTCTTGTTTCATCCTCTCCTGCGTTTCCTAATCTAATTGATTATTCCTCCGTCTTACAAAAAGTCCACAAGCGTATAAGTTTGGGTAGTTCCTACCCTACTATAATCTATTTTTTATTATGCACTCATGAGGATTCTAAGTCCTTCATTTTTTATATTCAGTGTAGCGTTTATATCTCTATCTAACTCAAGACCACATTCACAATAATATGTTCTATCAGTTAGGTTGAGCTGTTTTCTATTGCCACAATGGCTACAAATTTG
>NZ_FOGF01000090.1 GCF_900111135.1 Granulicatella balaenopterae
TAGAAAATATATCGTGTATAATTCCTCGTACTTGTGGGATACTTCTGTCTTTTGCATTATATTCAATTTTATCTATCTCATTTGTTGCGGCTTGTACTGTTGGTGAACTAAGCCCTACTCCTGCTATTAAAAGCATTGGTATAAATATTTTTTTCATTAAATCTCCTCCTAAAACGCTTACTTTTACATTATATCATTTTTTCTTTTTGAATCGAATTTTTTTTAAAAAAAGGTGCATAAAGCACCTTTATTCGAATTATCTTATCATTATTGGTCAGATGATTCAGTTGCTAATAACATTAACCATTTTAAACTAGATAAATTAACATCATCCTCATATGTACTTTCTTTACCATTTATGCAAATTTTATTAGGCTCTGTCATAGTAATATCTTCAATAATTTTATTATCCTTGTCATATAGAACTAAGAAATATTCATAGTCTTTTTGTTCTTCAGTCATTTGACCTTCTTGTACTGTATTTGCAAATTCGACATAATCCTCGGAATTTGTATTATGAATAATTTTATCTAAATCAGCAATGACATTTCTGGTAAAGTCATAATCCGTAGTATAATGTACAAAGCTGTCGCTATTAGGAGTTTCAACAACCATGATAACTCTGCTAATATCTTCTGCAGTCGGCATTTTACTTTCTTTCGCTTCTTGTTGGCAAGCACTGAATAACATAACCGCAACTAGTGACAGCATAACCGTTATCATCTTCTTCAGTTTCATAATCACTCATCCTTTCATAATTATAAATTTTGAATAGTCACCAGTCGTATTCGATGAACAATCCCTCCTTTATAACTAATTAACTCGTAACTATCTCTACAATAACCATATCATAGTTTTATTTGTTTGTGTGCTAGGTTGCCCGAAATTACAAAAATAGTGCCTGAAATTACAAAAAACAGGAAATATTCTTAAATCCTTTTCACTTTCTTGAGCATAAAAAAAGAAGAGTCAATTTTTTTGGCTCTTTGTCAAATAGGGTTGATGGAGTGGAAATAGAGATCATACAGTATTATCTGTATGATTTCTTTTTTTATTGTATATTTCCATCATTAAAAAATTTTAGTGCTCAAGTGAGTACAGTTCCTATAATTATCAGCTGAGTGTAGTAATATATGTTTTT
>NZ_FOGF01000061.1 GCF_900111135.1 Granulicatella balaenopterae
TTTGTATGTCCATTTTGTACCGCTAAAGTCTTCATAGTATGATACTTCAAAGGTTACGTTTGGAACATAATGACCTTCAGTGTCTTTTTTGACAAGTTTTAAGGTTGCTTCTTTTTGAACGCTTAGTTCTAACATACCTGTAATAAAATTAGGGTCTTTAATTACAATAACATCTTGTGTTACAGGATTTTTATAAAGAAGATTCGTAGCTTCATAATTAGCTGGTAACCCCTTAGGGTTGAGCTTGAATATTCCGGTTTTAGCTTCTGGTGATGGGGTCAATTTAATAGCACCACCTTCTTTATTTTCATATATTTTTTCTACATGCCATCCAGATTGAGTTAAGGGTTCAAAGTCCAAATAGTGTGCAATGTGTTTATAATCTTGTAAAGTGATGGATTCTCCAGCCTTTACTGTAATATGTTGTTTATTCCATGAAGGTGCATGAGATTTATATTGTTGATTGATAAAAGCCTTAATTTCATTATATTCAGCTAAATTTAAATCCCCGCTCATACTAAGTACTGGATAACCTAATGTTTCCCACACTAAGGCTTGGATGTACTCAAATTGTTTGCCATTTTGTTCTTTTGCCATGTCCCACCCCCAGTAAATAGTTGCTCTAAGGTATTCATCTTGTTCTGGTGTTAATACTACTTTTCTTTTATTGATTTTTACTCCAGCGCCTAATTCAGTTGCTGTATAACCACCATTTCCGGTATATCTTAATAATACTTCCGGTTCTACGCAGAACGCTTTATCCCCAGCATCGTTAGTAATGTAGTGAAGAGCAATATTTTTATTACCATTCTCAGGTACATATACTGGATAATCCCCTATTCCTGGGATTCTTACAGTTAGATTTCCTCTCGCCCCACTTAATTGATTATAATGAATAGATTCTGCAAATACTTTTTTATTACCTATAAAAATAAAAAACGCTGTTATGAACAGCATCAATATTTTTAGCGTTTTAGATTTCATAATTTTTCCTCTTTTCTCTAATGATTTTTCGTATATTTTTACAAAATGTTTTTTCATGGTGGTCTAATCACTTTTGCCCCTCCTTTCTAGATAATAAAAATACCTTTATGTAGTATTTGAATACTTCACATAAAGGTATCTAAACGATGAGATATATTATTAATATTTATTTTATAATCATTAGGCTTTTTCTATCTAAATAACTATAATTGTTATACCATGTAATAAAATACAATAGATTAAACGTGATGATATATCACACCTATTCAAGTATTAAAAAATAGAAATTACACTTAATAATCTAACTTACTCTGTATATAACTCTACTGTCCATGTTTCAGTTCCATCTGACCACGGAACACTATAACATCTTCCACCAACATATTCTGATTCCCAATCAGAACACACTTGTTTAATATATGCCATTCCTTCTTCGCAAGTCGAAAACCATTTTCCACTATTCCCAATTGCATTTTCTTTACCTACAATTTCTAATAATGGATACACTTCACCATCATCTTCTGGTTGTGGCTCTGGTTCTGGTTGCGGTTGTGTTTCTGGTTGCGGTTCTGGTTGTGGCTTAGGTTCTGGTTTGTATTCTGGTTGTGCTTGTTGGTTTGAGTTAGAAGCTACTTCAACCGTTTGTTGTGATTGATATTCTTGTGTTTGTGTGTTTGAGTTTGTTGCTACTTCAACTGATTGCTCTTGTGGTGCTTCAACTTCAACGGTTTCTGGTTCTTCTGTTGTTGTTTCACTAGATTCTTCTTCTGCTTCTTCTACTACCGCCACTTCTTCACTAGGTTGATAATTTTTTTCTAGTGTGTCTAATAGGTTTTTCTTTTCTTCATCTTTTAATGTTGATGAATCAATTTCTTCTTTTAGCGTTGTGATCTCTTTTTCAGAAGATTCCTTTGTGACTAAGGCTACTTTGTCTGTTAATTGTTGTAATGTTTCAGCATTTTTTTCGTCTTCTGTTTTTTCAGTAACAACCGCTACTTTTGCAGTTGGTTCTGGTTGTTGAGTTAATACATAAGCAATACCTCCTCCAATTAGACAAAGACCAAAAACTGATCCGATAATCATTGCCTTTTTCTTTTTAGGCATTTCCTCGATGGTTTCTTTTAGGTCATACATATATTCTTTAATGTGCATGTTGAACTTCCTCTCTCTCTTCTCTTTCTACGTCTTGGGACAAAATAAATGTGCGAACATGATCTAACACTTTTCTATCAACCAGATTACCTTTGCGGATTTTTAGACTGTCTGTATAGGATAAGCCTAACAGATCGTTGAAATCTTTTATTTTCATTTTATTTGTGACAATATAATCTAATACTAAATATTTTGTATTAATAATAATTTTCGGGATGTCTTTATCTTTTGTTTTATGATTTTCAATTGCTTGAATATCTTTAACGACCTCGCCTTTTAATCTTTCCGCCAACTCTTCTACTTCCACTTGTTCATCAAATTGTTTTGCTAAATCTCTGTTAGTAGTGAATGTATACCTAATTTTTGGCATATCCTTTTCTTTGTATGGATTCATATCGTTAATCACTTCTCTAACGTATCCTCTTTGTGTCAAAATCACACACATTATTAATCCCTCAACTTTCTGTTATTAGTATATCATTTTTCTGACAAAAAATGTATTTATTATTCCGAAAACATTAAGAGCGGATGAAAAACCGCTCTACATTATATTTTTTGTGACACGGTGTCATTTTTTTACACTAACTACCTCTCTTCCCAATAATTGTTCAGCTACATAGAGCAATCATTAATAAATAATGGATACTTTTTGATATATTTCAGCTATTATACTAGTTTTTTATAAATAAAAGACGCATTAAATAATAAATAGTATAGTACATTTGGATTTTTTTAATAAAATTAGGCATTTTTAAAGAAATATCTGTTAAAAAATGATATAATATGCAAAAATGCATTAAAGCATAAGGAAAGGAAGTAAAAAATATATGATTACAATGAAAGATATAGTCCGTGAAGGTCACCCTGCTTTGCGCAAACGTGGTGCAAAAGTAGAATTTCCTTTATCAGACGAACATAAAGCATTAGCAAAAGAAATGCTTGAATATTTACATAATAGCCAAGATGATGAGATTGCGGCTAAATACGGCTTACGTGCAGGTGTTGGTTTAGCAGCGCCTCAATTAGGTAAATCTATTCAAATGACGGCTTTATTTGTGCCAAGTTATTATGAAGATGAAGAACCTTATCTTGATGAAGTCTGGATTAACCCTCGTATCATTCGTGAATCTGTCAAACGTGCTTGCTTACGTGAAGGTGAAGGTTGTCTATCTGTTGATCGTGATGTACCTGGAATGGTTGTCCGTGCAGCAAGAATTACGGTTCAATATTATACAGTTGATGGAGAAAAAATCACTCGTAAATTAGATGGTTATGAAGCAATTGTTGTTCAACATGAAATTGACCACCTAAATGGCGTAATGTTTTATGATCATATCGATAAAGAAAATCCATTAAATATTCCTACAGGGGTGAACGTTCTTGGCTAATAAAACGACTACTTTATCACCTCGCACATTAATTTTTGATTTAGATGATACATTATATTCGAAGGCAGATGTCTTCTATCGTACTTTTATTGATTATGGCACTACTTCCCTACCAAAGCATGAATTATATGATTTATATGCAGGATTTAGTGATGAAGCCTTTATCTTATATCGAAATGGGACACTTACCTTAGATGAATCCCATTTACATCGCGTTAAAAATTTATTTGAAGCATTGAATCAACCAAAAGAAACTTCTATTTATAAAGAATTTTCAAAAAAATATGTTGATAAAATGAATCACCTCGAATTAAGCGATGAATGGAAAGAAAATTTAAACGAATTAACAAAGCAAGGTTATAATTTAGCGATTTTAACAAATGGGCCTAGTGAACATCAACGTCGAAAATTAGTATCACTAGGAATTGAAGATTATATTTCCCATGATAAATGGTTTATTTCAGATGAATTGGGTTATAGAAAGCCTGAGCCTGAAATTTTTAAAAAAGTTGAAAATTTATTAGCCGTTGATCATTCAGAATGTGTCATGATTGGTGACTCTTATTATAATGATATGATCGGAGCCCGAGATAGTAAATGGCATTCTGTTATGTATTGGGAACATGCCAAAACAGCGATTACTGATGATACTGTTTTCCCGATTGTTCAATCCCCTAGCGAATTAGTAGAACATTTACAACAACTTAAAGATTAAGATAATATACTTAGCGCTTAATTTATGTTATTATTATTAATAGCGTAAAAAGGTTTAAAGAAATATTATTTAACTAAATAAAATACAGAAAAAAAGGAGATTGATACAAATGATTTTTAAAATTACTTATCAACCAAACAAATTTGAAGCACCTCGTCGTGAGAACACACTTTCACTATATATTGAAGCAGCGGATGCAGTAGAAGCACGTCGTTTAATCGAAGAAAATACTGAATATAATGTAGAATTCGTTCAAGAATTAGATGAAAAACACTTAGCTTACGAACAACAAAGTGCTGACTTCAAATTAGTGGAGTTTTAATTATGAAACCAAACATTAAAAATAATGAAACAGGAATCTTTGCTTTCGGTGGTCTTGGCGAAATCGGTAAAAATACTTACGGCGTCCAATTTCAAGATGAAATCTTAATCTTAGATGCAGGTATTAAGTTCCCTGAAGATGACTTATTAGGAATTGATTATGTTATTCCTGATTATAGTTATATCGTTCAAAACCAACATAAAGTAAAAGGATTGTTCATTTCACATGGACATGAAGACCATATTGGTGGTATTCCCTTTTTAATTAAGCAAGTAAATATTCCGATTTACGCTACTAAATTAGCTATGTCTCTTATTAGAAATAAACTAGAAGAGCACGGTTTGTTGCGTGATGCTATTTTACATGAGATTGATGAAGATTCCGTCATTAAATTCCGTAAAACAAGTGTTAGCTTCTACCGTACAACTCATAGTATTCCTGATGCATTTGGGATGGTTATTAAGACACCACCAGGAAATATCGTCTTTACTGGTGACTATAAGTTTGACTTCACTCCAGTTGGCGAACCTGCTAACTTACACCGTATGGCTAAAATTGGAGAAGAAGGTGTATTAGTATTACTTGCTGATAGCACTAATTCTGAAGTTAGTGGTTTTACCAAATCAGAACAAGTTGTTGGTCAATCAATTAAACAAATCATTTCAAAAGTTGAAGGGCGTATTATCTTTGCGACATTTGCTTCTAATGTTTCTCGTTTAAAACAAGTGACTGACGTGGCTGTTCAAGAAGGTCGTAAAATTGCAGTATTCGGTCGTAGTATGGAAGCTAGCTTTTCTACTGCTAGAGAATTAGGTTATATTAATGCTCCAGATGATACATTTATCGAAGGTCGTGATATTAATAAATACCCTGCTGAAGAAGTAATTATTTTATGTACCGGCTCGCAAGGTGAACCAATGGCAGCATTAAGCCGTATTGCAAATGGCACACATAGACAGATTTCTATTCAGCCTGGTGATACTGTTATCTTTTCAAGTTCTCCAATTCCTGGTAATACAACAAGTGTTAATCGTGTTATTAACTTATTATCAGAAGCTGGTGCAGAAGTTATTCATGGTAAGCTAAATAATATCCATACATCTGGTCACGGATCACAAGAAGAACAAAAATTAATGATACGTTTAATGAAGCCAAAATACTTCATGCCTGTCCACGGTGAATATCGTATGCAAAAAATTCAAGCAAACACTGCTGCTCAAGTTGGTGTTCCTAAAGAGAATTCATTTATCTTAAGCAATGGTGATGTGTTAGCTGTAACAGCCGACAGCGCAAGACGTGCGGGACATTTTTAT
The DNA here is from genome assembly GCF_900111135.1 of Granulicatella balaenopterae. Lineage (GTDB taxonomy): Bacteria > Bacillota > Bacilli > Lactobacillales > Aerococcaceae > Granulicatella > Granulicatella balaenopterae. The sequence goes on from NZ_FOGF01000061.1 coordinate 5,875, forward strand.
GCTGGTGATGTTTACGTTGATGGTAATGGTATTGGTGATATTGGTAATGTTGTTTTACGTGACAGAAAAATCTTATCTGAAGATGGTTTAGTCATTGTTGTTGCAACAGTTGACTACTCTACTGGTGAATTAGTAGCTGGTCCTGATATTTTATCTCGTGGATTCATTTATATGCGTGAAGCTGGCGAGCTATTAAGTCAAGCACAGAATTTATTACGTCGTGAGATTAGTAATTTATTTGCCAATAATGAAAATGTTAATGAGCGTCAATTACGTAATACGATTATTAATACTTTACAACCATATCTATTCAAAAAAACAGAAAGAAATCCAATGATTCTACCTGTTATGATGGGTGTAACTGAAGAGTCAATTAAATAAACATTTAAGACTTGGGGAATTTCTCCAAGTCTTTTTTTGCGCTTTGGCACTCTTCCCTATTCACACAAAACGATACCGCTTCAATTCCGCACATATACCACTTCAAATCCCCCGCACAAAAAAAGACGCTAGCATCACTAACGTCTTCTAAATTCGTTTTACTAATTATTTTACTTCAACACGTTCCATCCAACTTGTTGCTGTTGTTTTTAATACTTCATTTAAATCTTCAATATTTTTACGTCCTGTTGATTGTAAC
>NZ_FOGF01000060.1 GCF_900111135.1 Granulicatella balaenopterae
TCATATGTATCAATGAACATGTGGGGCTTAACACCAGAGTATATGGACTTATTAGAAGTAGGATTTGAAGACTTCTTCAACCAAGACCACCCAGACATGTTAAAAGTCGAATACCTATTACCAATCCACATCGGCGACCTATTAGAAGCCGATAAAGTATCCGTAAAACTATTAGAAACAAACGACAAATGGTTCGGCATGACTTATCACGAAGACAAAGCAGACGTAGCCCAAGCCTTCGACAAGTTAATCTCAGACGGACTATACCAAACAGATCTATTCAGCGATTTGTAGAAAAACAAATTAACTAGAGTCATGGACATATTAAAGTGTCTGTGGCTTTTTTAGTATGCCAATCATAGTATTAATCGAACCATTAAATGATAAGTCATCAGCTTATAACCACGTAGTGTAGTACGCCACAAGGTGGTATAAGAAAAGTGTAAATTATCAAGTACTTTTGACCCACGCTATTTATTAATAAAGGCTGATCTTTAAAAGGTTAGATTAGGTAGTGGTGGGTCAAAAGTATGTGTAAATATTAGGAGTGACGAATAGAATTGACCCACCCAAAAATCTATAAGCAGCTAACAGGAATAGGAAGCTTGCGACAATATAAAATCACCATTTATGTCAATTTAAATATAACCACTTCTGTCAATATAAAATCACCAATTACGTTAATTGACGAGTAGAATTGACCCACCAGAATTATGAGCAAAGACGGGTGTGTAAAAGGATAGAACGGGTATAGGAGGGTCAAAAGTAAGTGTAAATATTAAGAATGATAGATAGAATTGACCCACCATAAAATATTATAAGCAGCGAGTATGAATAGGAAGCTTGCGACAATATAAAATCACCATTTATGTCAATTTAAATATAACCACTTCTGTCAATATAAATTCACCAATTACGTTAATTGACGAGTAGAATTGACCCACCAGAATTACGAGCAAAGACGGGTTTGTAAAAGGATAGAACGGGTATAGGAGGGTCAAAAGTAAGTGTAAATATTAAGAATGATGAATACAATTGCCCCACCTAAAAATCTATAAACCAGCTAACAGGAATAGGAAGCTTGCGTCAATATAAATGTCACCATTTATGTCAATTTAACGTAACCACTTGTGGCAATATAAATTCACCATTTATGTCAATATAAAGTCCCCACTTCTGTCAGTATAAAATCACTAATTACGTCAATTAACAAATGCAAATGACCCAGTAGGAACGCTATAGTAGCTTGAAAGACAAGGAGTTTCAGAAGAATAGGTGGGTCAAAAGTAAGTGTAAATATCAGGAATGACGAATACAATTGACCCACTAGAATTATTAGGGATGACTGGTGTGTAAAAGGATAGAGTAGGTAGAAGTGGGTCAAAAGTATGTGTAAATATGAGGAATGCTGAATAGAATTGACCCACCTAAAAATCTATAAGCTAGCCATTAGGAATAGGAAGCATGCGTCAATTTAAGTTCACCAATTATGTCAATTTAAAATAACCACTTCTGGCAATTGACGATATAATTAACTACAGAAAAGTTGCGTAAAAGAGAAAAAAGTTTCATATAATGGAAAATAGTATTTTTAAGAGACGGGAAAAGGTGCTTATATGCAATTTAGTTTCGTTTATGAAACAAATATCTAAACTGCTGTGGATAACGCTAAATACACTTATTTTTACTTGATTTACGACCTTTATAGGCGTAACATAGTTGGTGCGGATGTTTGGTTTACGTGATTAGATATCCAAATTTAAAATAAGAGGTATAATATGGAAAAAATAATTAATTTTTTTGCTAATATAAAAGAAGAGTTAGCTCAATTACCTAACCCGGAAGATAGTGTAAGTGAGTCTCTTTATAATGATATAGAAAATCAAGACTTGAAATATATTTTCACAAAATTACAGTACAATATTACTGAATGTTATAGAAAGATGAATGGAAGGTTGCCAACAGGCGCTAGCAAAACAGTACATTATTGGGCATCAGAAAGTCGCACTCTATTGACTTGTATTAATATAATAGACAAAATGCAAAATTATTTAAAAAATACCAAATATAATTTTGTAGTAGCTGAGTATTATCAAAAATTATTTGAATATAGTACTACTTTTTTAAATTATTACCAAGGTAGTACTATCCCACCAAATATGGAAAAAGTTGAGTTGTATTTAACAATTCCCATTTTTAAATTAGCTAATCAAACCATTATTTTACGTAATAATGTGAATGTTTCATATGATAGAAAAATAATCGGAGAAGGATCATATGCTAAGGTATATCAATATAAAGATGATTTTTATAATATCCCAGTTATTGTTAAAGTAGCTAAAAATGATTTGAATGAAAAAGAAATTCAGCGATTTATTCAGGAGTATAATATTACAAAATCTCTTAATTCACCATACATAGTAAAGGTTTATCGCTTAGATAAAGAGAAATTAGAATATTACATGGAAAAAATGGATTATAGTTTAGTTAGCTATATTGATAAACATCCTCAATTATCGCTTAACGAAAGAAAACGAATTATTAATCAGATATTTTATGCATTTGAATATATCCATTCTAAAGATATTTTGCACCGAGATATTGCTCCAACAAATATTTTATTAAAAGAATATGAAGATGGAACTATTGTAGTTAAACTATCAGATTTTGGTTTAGTTAAAACACCTAATAACACAATGACCAGCTTAAATACAGAAATAAAAGGGTCATTTAATGATATTACAGGCTTACAAAAAGTGGGATTTGCAAATTATACTATGGCACATGAAATCCACGCATTAACTCGACTAATATATTTTGTGTTGACAGGAAAAACAACCTACCATAAGGCTAAAAAATATCAAAACTTTTTAACATTAGGTATGCAAACGGCAACAACTCAACAACCAAAAAATATCACAGAATTAAAAGAATTATATAAAGAAACGATAAAAGAAGAGTAAGTAAGAAAGAGAGGAAATATATTGAGTAAATACAATGAGATTCAAGCAGCAATTATACAACTTAACGGTGGAGAGTTCCAAAAATTATGTACAGTATATTTAAATAAAAAATATAGATCCCCAATGACTGATTTAGGTTCAAAAGACGGTTCAAATAAAACGACAAAAGGAACTCCTGATGCATATTTTAAAAATCCTAAAACCAATAGATATATATGTACTATGTATGGAACTGCTAGAAGAATTTGTAAAAAGACACGATAAGAGTAAGACTAATGCAACATTAGAGACTAAATATATAGGTAATGAAAAAGTAGAGGAAGTATTAAATAAGTTAGAAAAAAATCAAATTGTATTAATACACGGGTTACCTGGAGTTGGGAAAACTAGACTAGCAATTGAATTGTGTAGTAGATTAATTGATAAGGCAAATATTATTTGTATGCGTAGTACGGGAGAGTCGGGTTATCAAGATATCAAGACAAATTTAGATAGTAAAAAAATAAATTATATCTTTTTGGATGATGCAGAACAAGTAGAGAATATCAAGGCTATGTTTGAGTTGATGTATAATGAAACTTTTAAATCAAAAATAAAATTTATTTTAACATTAAGGGAATATCATGTAGAAAAGCTGGAACCACTTATTAAAGAATTTGAATTTGATAAATATGCATTAAGTAGAATGACTGAAGAAGATATACGTGAATTGATTATAAATTTATTAAATAATCCAGATAGTGAAACTATTAATACAATTAAAGGATTATCCAAATGTAATCCAAGAATGGCAGTTATTGCAAGTAATTTATTAAAACAAGGGAAAGATTTATCTAGTAATACAATGCAGAACAGAGTGTTGGATGTGTACTATTCTGAAATCATCAGACAAAATAATTTATCAGATGATGATCAACATGCTTTATTTATTTTAAGTTTTTTAAATACAATTCATTTAAGTAAGTTAGAAAAAGAAGATATAAATAAGCTGTTAAACTATTGTGAAATAGATAGAACTCAATTTAAGAAATCTATAAATAAAATGATACGTATGGGCTTATTACAGAGCAAAAGAGAAGCAATAAAAGTTGCTGATCAAAGTTTATCAGATTATATATTAGTTAAATATACTGAAAGAGAGCAACTTTTTAAATTACGTGAACTCTATTTGAATTTATATCCTCAATATAGTGATAAATTAAGTGAAATGGTTAATCGTGTTAGTGTTTTTTCAGAATGGAATACATGGAAGAAATATGTAACTAAGGAAGCAAAATATATTTATGAAAATGTAATTGACGAAAATGATAAAGTAGAATTTTTAACACAATATGCTACTGTTTTACCACTACAATCATTTCTTTTTTGCCAGGAATATATAGATGATTTAAAAGAAGAAACATTTGATGTTACAATTGAAGAATTTAATAATAATATTGAATCTAATAAAACAAATAAGATAGTAGACTTAATAAGTACATTAGATGCGACCGAATATAACGAAGAGGCAATCAAGTTATTAATTAATTTTTTACAAAAAGCTCCAAATAATTATATTAGTATCTATACAAGTCTAGTTAGAGATATTGGATTTAAAATAAATGGTGCAAATTTAATTAGTCAGCGAAATCTTATTATTACGTTGTTAATGGATGAACCATCTTCTAAAATGGTAGATAATTTAGTCAAAATAAAAATATGTGAAGAATTTTTAAACTATTATACGAATAAAGTATACTGGAGTAAAGATGCATTAAAATATTGTATGTATGAGTTCGAATCGAATGAACAATTAAAACTATTTCATACAAAAATTTTTGATTTACTTTATAAAATATATGAATTAGAAAATGATGAATTAAATCTTCAAATTGAAAAAGTCTTATTATCATATCCGAAAGGTAAAGTTAAAGAAGATAATAAACAAATAGTTTTAAATGATTTTAACTATATAAGCGAAAAATTCCTTGAACCACAAAAATCATTAACATTTAATCAAGAGATTATCAAGCAAGCATTTTATTATAAATTTAAAAATTCTGAATATGATATATGGCCAAAAGATTTTCAAGAATCTAATAAACACAGAATATATAGAGTATTTAGCAATAATCATATATATAAAAAATCAGATAGAGATTATATTGATGTAGAAGAAAAGGTTAAAGCAAATAAATGTTTGGACTTAGTAAAAGAGTATAAAGATAATTTGCTTGGGTTATTTAATACTTTATCTGAATTTCAAAATAATCAACTTATATGGGATAATAAATTTGAGTATCTAGTAGGACATGCATATTATAAATTAAACAGTACAGATCAAAAAGAATATTTAAAAAGATTATTAAATAGTAAGTTTAAAATAGATTCATACTTTATTTGTTACTTTATTATACATTTATCGTATACTGATGGGAAAGAAGTATTGGATGCAATAGACAAAGATGTACTACCGATATATCGAATTGCTAATGAATTACAATGCGAAAAAATAACTGAAAAACAGTATGCAAAATTAAGTGAATATATAGAAAAGTCAACAAAGGAGATATATCGAATATTTAATATACTAAATTTTGATAAATATATAGAATATGAGAATAGACTGTTAGAAATATTAATTGGTAAATTTGAGGCATCAGATAATAAGGCTGAATTTTTTATGCCAATAACTAATCAAAAAGAGAAAGTATTGGAAGTTGTTAATTTAATAGGAAAACAAAAATTCCAAGAATTATACATAGAATTATTGCCTAAAGCAGAATTTGATCATCTAGGAGATTATTTGGAGTGTATAATTCAAGAAGCTGATGCTAAATTTGTCTCTGATATTTTAATGGCAATAAATATAGCAGACGGGAATAGATGTGATTATTTTGGTGAACGATTTACAATATTATGGAAAAATAAAGACATAAAAGAAGGAGTTAATTTATATCTAGATTATTTAATTCGAATAGATAAAACTTTGATAGGCGGTTGGGTTAATCCTGTATTAAAAGAAATGTTACTACATGATGTAGAGAAATCTCAGAAATATATTTTACAGGAAATAAAACAATCGACGGATAAACAACGCTTAGTTACTTTATATAATATTGCAAGATATACTTATGATAATGAATACTTTATAGAAATATTTAAATTATTTAAGGAGAAAAACTTAAATATAGAAGAACTCCGTAAAATTCATATTGATAAAATGCATGAATCATGGACAAATAGTAGAATGCCATTATTAGATAAACGAATCAAATTTTTAAATGATTTAATTGAAGTGATGGATGAACTGAAGATGTTTAAATGTAAACTACACTTGTGTGATAATCTCGACCAAACATACGATGAAAAAGACCGACAAGAAGAAGCAGAGTTTATAGGTGACATATTTATATAACTATTGAATTTAATAGGCTCTTTGTCAAATAGGGTTGATGGAGTGGAAATAGAGATCATACAGTATTATCTGTATGATTTCTTTTTTTATTTTTTTTATTGTATATTTCCATCATTAAAAAATTTTAGTGCTCAAGTGAGTACAGTTCCTATAATTATCAGCTGAGTGTAGTAATATATGTTTTT
>NZ_FOGF01000055.1 GCF_900111135.1 Granulicatella balaenopterae
ATTTTTTCGCCATTGCGTTCAATTAAATAGTGATAATAGTAACCAGTTAAGTTGTCGATGCCTAAATCCGCAGCAGAAATCGTTAGATCCCAGACACCTTTTTCGCCCTGATTCATTGGTGTAGTTGTTAAAACAGTATTTTGATCGTTTTTGTCATAAATAACTAGGCTAACCTTTTCAGCAGATGGTGCCCAAACTTTCGTCGTAGCACTTGTTCCATCTTCAGAAATTGTCGCACCTAATTCACCATCATAGCCGTATTGAGAGTCAATCATTTGCCAACCTAAACGTGCTTGGAAGGTAAGTCCTTTATAGCTAATCTTATAAGGTGTTACCCCTATTGTAAAGTTACCCTTTAGTACGATTTTATTCGTATCACGGTTAATGTCATAATCCGTAATTTCTGCCGGTTTATCTGCTAAATTCACTTTAATCTCAGCTTTAATCTCATCGTCACTAGCACCTTCTAAAGTAGTGAATGTTAATGCAATTTCCGTTGGTGAGATTTGTTCGGCACCATTTAAAATAATTTGGTCTGCATAATATGGATTAGTATAAACTTTTGTATCAGTGTCTTTTACGAAGATTTGTGTATGATTAGATAAATCATCAAAAATATAATTTTTATCTTGTGTTTTGTCTCCTGTTTTTTCATTAACGAATAAGAAACCTAATTTTTTAGCTGCTTCTTTTAATGGGACATCCACATAACGGCCATATTGCCCTTCATTAATTAAATTCATTCCATCCGGCCAATTAGATGATGCGTGTTCTACATCTTCCCATAACCAAACACCCAAATCTGCGTAATTACCATCCGTACGATAATAATTAATACGAATCATTTGTTCTTGTGCTAGTGGTTCATATGAATATGAGCGGTATTGTTCATCGATCCAAGCTTCATTCATAGTATCACTTAAAATCGCAATTTCACGGTCTTGACTAAGATTGTCGCCATTTGAATTATTGATTAAAAATTGAACTTTTTCTTTTTTACCTTCTTTCATCGGTACATCGATATAGTAGCCATAGCCATCTGTTTTGGCAGTTGAAAAGCTAGTTGCTCCTTGTGGCCATGTGTCGACTGATTCTGAAGGTGTCTCTACATCACCCCAAATCCATAAGCCTAAATCACTAAGCGCTTGGTCTGGCAATTGTTTGAAGTGCATACGGATTGAGCCTTCTGCGATTGGATCTTCAGCAGGAACTTCTTTTGCTTTTTCACTGACTGCTGTAATCTCTGCTTGATCGCTAGTTAGTAAGATGGTACCGCCTTCTGCCAAACGAGGAACCTCGACAATCACGATATGTTTACCATCTTCATTAGTAGTTGCTTGATAAGTCGCACCTGTATAATGATCGGTAATTGCCGTGTTTGGATTAGTAACTTCAAATGTTAATTCTTTAACTTCATCTGTGCTATTATAACCAATATATGCTACTTGGTTACTTAATATACGTTTAGCTACTAACCAACCTTGTTGATTGGTTCCACCTAATATTTCTGTTGTACCACGTGATAATAATTCCGAATATTGATTACGGAAAGCTAATAATTTTTTGTAGTGATCATACATATCATAATCATCAGCTTTTACTGCTTTCTCAGCTTCTTCCCAGTCAAAATCATAACGATTAGTATAGATTGGCCAGTTATTTTGTCCAGTTTGACCTAATTCTTCACCATAGTAGATAACTGGTTGACCTTTTGATGTGATTTGTAAAGTTGCCGCTAGCTTTTGTTTGTTAGCGTCTGTTTGGTGTAACATAAAACCATCTTCATCATGACTGCTTAAAAATTGTCCTAACGTTAAATTACTTGTTAGGGCTTGGTTTCTAGCGATAATGCTTGTCATTGCACCTGTTAAATCACCATCGATAAATTGTTTGGCAATTCCTTTAAAACCAAAATCAAGTAAACTATCCATCATTCCTGAATTCAAATGTCCTTTTGTATCTTGATAATTAGCACCCCAAGATTCACCGATTAAGTGGAAATCTTGATCTTTAGTGACTAATGCATTTTTGAAAGCTTGCCAAGTTGTATTATCAACATGCTTCACAGTATCAATACGATAACCATAAATACTATTACCTTTTGGAGTTTTTGCTTTTTCTAACCATTGCGCTTGCCAGTCAACTAATTTTTTACGGACAGCTGGATCTTCGGTTTTGAAGTCAGGTAAGCCGGCTAATGATTGTTCTTTATCAATATCTAGGCCGTTTTCAGTACGGAACATATCGTGGAATTTTTGGCGATCAGAATCACTTGGGAATCCAGGAATCTCCTTATCAGCTGGTTTATCCATGCCATAACCTGCATGATTTAAAACAACATCAACCATAATATTGATATTTCTTTCTGCTGCTTCATCAATTAATGTATGGAATTCATCTAAAGTTCCTAAATGTGGGTTAAGTTCTTCAAAATTTTTCGCCCAATAGCCGTGATAAGCGTAATATTCGCCATTTTCCGTACCATATGAAGCATCTTGTTCAACTTGTTCAACAATCGGTGTTACCCAAATAGTTGTTACGCCTAATTCTTTTAAGTAATCTAACTTCTCAGTAACGCCCTTGAAGTCGCCACCATGATAGACACCAGCTTGATTTTGGGCTGATGCATAATTCATGCTGGCTGGATCATTATTGGCTGGATTACCATCTTTAAAACGGTCAGTCACCATAAAGTAAATGATTTGTTCATCCCAATCTTTTTCGCTCGCCTGCTTTTCGCGCTCATTAATCGTAATCAGCGCTTCCGTTGTGTAATAGCCACCCTTTTCATCGATTACGGTTACCGGAATTTGATAGTCACCAGACACAACTGTATTGGGTACACTGACCGTAATCGCATTTAATTCAGGTGAAATTGCGACATTATTCCCACCACCAATTGCTGATAAATCAGCCTTGATATTGGCCACTTTAAGCTGTGAATTATTTGTAATATCAACCGTTAAGATGGCTGACTCATTAGAATTAATCGCATGGTTCACGCTAGCTGACGCACTTATTTCAGCAGTACCTGGTTCAGTTGGCTCAACAGGTTTATTTGAATCAAACTGATAGGGATTATCGAAAATCGTTGTATCGGTATTTTGAATAAAAATTTGGTCATTGGCTTTACGATTGGCCTGCATATCACCAGATTGTTGGCTACCATCTTTATTTACCACTAAGAATCCAAATGATGAATTTACACCATTTGTGACTGGTACATCAAAATATACGCCATATTGATCCTTTCCAGTGTAATGCATAGCGTCAGTCGGCCAAGTCTTACTCGCTGCAACACTATCTCCCCATAACCATAATCCCCAATCATCATATTCATTATCCTCACGGTGATAGTGAATACGCATGATATTTTCATTAAGATTTGGTTCATTTACATGTACAGCAAACTTTTCATCAATAAAAGCCTGATTCATTTCAGGAGTTAATAATGAAATTGTTTGATCAGTAGTTGTAATCTTAGCTGCATCACCTTCTTTTGTGCAATCAAGCAATAAATAATTAATATTTCCAACTGGTTGCGACTGCGGAATATCGATATAATAACCATATTGAGACTTGTGACTAGCATCAAATTTAGTTGCACCACCAGGCCACCCATCACTAGGATTTGCCACACCGCCCCATAACCATAAACCTAAATCATTAATCTTCTCTTCATCTAAACCTTTGAAATGGACACGGAAATACCCTTCCTTAATCGGTGGTTCTTCCGCTTGTTCACTTACTAAAGTAGTCGTCGGTAGATTGGCTTCTTCTGCTAATAATTGAGCAGACTGAGTAGTAATCACTAACCCTGTTGATAAAGCCACAAACATCAAACCATACTTCCACTTAGTCTGATAAAAATGAGAATCTCTTCCATTGCCTTGATCATCAAACACTATAAAAACCTCCTGAAATTTATTTGTTACTGTAATTATACCAATAAATGAAGCGCTTTCGTATAAAATACGTAAAGTTGGTACCGGTAACAAATAGGAGTAAAATCTTATAATCCGCCAAAAAAACGAGTTTCCCTACTATATATTAGTAAGAAAACTCGTATGATGATTGGCATGGTTAGATTGTGGTATACCTTCTATTGGCAACACCATTTTCACTAATTATTTATTATGTGAGAAGCTTGCAACTTCCTCTTCCGTTAAGTGGTCAACAATTGCATGTGTTTCAAAGTATTTAATAGTACGTTTGATATCTTCTACTAATAAGGACATCATATCTAAACTAACACCACGTCTAACTAACACTCTTTGAACAATCATATCTTCTACATTAGCTGGCAATGAATATGCTGGTACTTGCCATCCTCTGCTTCTTAATTTTTCGGCAAAGTCATATAAGTTGAAGTCGACATGACTATCTTCTTTTAACTTCCAAGTTACGCAAGGAATTCCTTCATTAGGATCTCCATTATATAAAATTTCAAAAATGTCCATTTTTTCTAATTCACTAGCTAAATATTGAGCAGTATGATAGCAGTTCATATGGATTTTACGGTAACCTTCTTTCCCCAAACGTAAAAATAAGTAATATTGAGAAATAACTTGCCCCGCTGGACGTGAGAAGTTCAATTGGAAGACTGACATATCGCCACCTAAGTAGTTTACGTGGAAGATTAATTTTTCTGGTAGATCTGCTTCATGTTTCCAAACGACCCAACCTGATCCAAGTGGTGCTAGACCGAACTTATGGCCTGATGAACTGATTGATTTAACACGAGCTAGGCGGAAATCCCATTCTAAATCTGGTGCACAAAATGGTGCTAAGAAACCGCCTGATGCGCCATCAACGTGAATACTAACGTCTAAGCCTGTCTCTTCTTGCAATTGGTCTAAACGATCTGATAAAGCTTTAACTGGTTCGTATTTACCTGTGAATGTTAGGCCTAATGTTGTTACGACGCCAATTGTATTTTCATCGATATAACTTGCCATTGCTTCGGGAGTCATATACAAAGCGTCTTTTTCCATTGGGACTTGGCGAATCTCAACATCCCAGTAGCGGGCAAATTTCTCCCAACAAACTTGTACCGGACCACAAACCATATTCGGCTTACTAATATCTTTACCCATCTTTTCACGTTGTTCACGCCAACGATATAGCATTGCCATTCCACCTAACATACATGCTTCACTTGAGCCAACTGTTGAAGTTCCGACTGCATCATCTGGTGCATTCCAAAGTTTCGCTAGCATATGGACACATCTTGATTCGATTTCAGCTGTTTGTGGGTATTCATCTTTGTCGATCATATTTTTGCTGATTGATAAGTCCATTAATTCATGAACTTGTGGATCGTGGTAAGTTTGACAGAATGTTGCCAAGTTTTGTCTGGCGTTACCATCTAGGAATAATTCATCTTTAATTAATTCTTTTACGACATCGGCATTATTTTCATCAGCCGGCATTTCAAATTTTGGTAATTGAAATTCAATCGCTTCACTAGCAAAAATGCTATCGTTTTCTGATACTTTATTTGTTTTATGGACACTCATTATAAAAACCTCCTAAAATTAATCTAACTATATTATAACGCTTTTTATTTTGTTTTATTAGCGTTTTCCTCCCAAATAAATGGTTCCATCGCATTACCTGAATCTTCATTAACCCAGCTTGGTTTGCGGAATTTATAAATCATTAATGGAATACCTGTAAAGACTATATATCCGATAATTAATATACCATACCAAGTTGCATTGCTACCGACTTCGATTTGGGCTGGTGGCATAAAGCTTAAGACAAAGGCTAATAATGCACCCAAGCAACCAATCACCCCGAAGACATAGATTCCAGCTTTTCCACCAGGCACTTTGAATGGACGCTTTAACTCTGGATATTGTTTACGCAATTTCATACCTGATAAGAATAATAATAGATACATTGTTAAGTAAAGAATCACAGTTAATTGACTCAAAATTTGGTAAACAGCTTGCACACTACTCATGAACGTGAATAAGAAGACAAGAACGGTAACGATAGCTCCTTGCACCATCAAAATATTAACTTGTACACCATTTTTGTTTGTTTTTTGTAAAAATGGTGGCAAATATCCGTGATGTCCAACCGCTAACAACCCTTTACTAGGTCCACCAATCCATGTACAAACCCCGGCAATTACCCCAATTACTAACATAATCGCAATCACTGGCGTTAAGAAACCAAGGTGATATGCCACTAAATATTTGTCAAATGCTACTAATAAACCTTGAGTTAAGTTAATAGAACCGGCTGGCAAGACAAAACCAATTGTCAATGTACCAAAAATGAAGATCACTACTGAGATAAGTGCTGCGGAAAGAATTGCTTTTGGATAATTTTTTTGTGGATTATCAATTTCAGTAACATGTACCGCAGACACTTCCATACCTGCAAAGAATAAGAAAATACTTGATGCTAATACTAAATTATCAATATTCGACAAATCAGGAATCAATGTCTTAGGATTAGTATCTAATTGAATCGGTTGACCGCTAATTAACCAAATAATCCCGAATAACACTAAAATACCTGCTGGAATAATCGTACCAATCATACCGCCATACTTACTAATCTTAGCACTGGCAGATACCCCACGTAAGTTAATAAAAGTGGCAGCCCAATAGATTACTAAACAGACAATTGCTACATATATTTTATTAGTAGCTAAAGGAACACTTGTCGCATTTGGACTTGCACCGATATAGGCAATTGATACCGCTGAGAAAGTTAAGACTGTTGGATACCAAATTGTATTTTGAATCCATTGTAACCAAATTGCTAGAAAACCCATTCGTGAACCAAATGCTTCACCCACCCAACGATAGACACCACCCTTTTTGGGGAATGACGCTGCAAGTTCTGCTGAAATTAATGCTACTGGAATTAAAAAGACAATTGCTGCGAATAAATAGTAGAAGATTGATCCAAGACCATATTTAGCTTCACTTGGCAACCCCCTTAAACTAACAACAGCTGCGATATTCATGATCGTCAATGTTACAACACTAAGTCCAACTCTTTTAGTAGGAAGTTGCTTAACATTTTCTTTTTCCTCCATTTGAATTACCTCCTATTCGTGCAAATGCACTCTATTTTATAATGCGATAAAAGTCAAAAATAACAACAGTATAACTGTATAAAATATAATGGCAATTTTTGTTATTCCTGATTTCTTCTTTCGCTTACAAGACTAATTTACTCCATTTTTTGCCTATTATCTATAAACTTTAAGCACTAAACCTAAATATGCACTTTTACAGGGATAATATCTTAAAAAAATGATTAATATACTGATATCACACGAAAAGTTTAATACAAGTTGAGTAAAGTTTAGTCATATAAACCCCAAAAGTTCATTTTTATGTTATACTTATATAGATGGTTTGTATATTTTAAGGAGGAATTTATATGTCATATTTCTTTATTTATCTTTTAAATATCATCTTGTTAATACTGTATGTCACAACTATCGCAACAACTGGTACATTCTTTTTTGTCGAGAAAAAAAGTTCATATAAGCCAATTTTATTTTTTTTAATTATTTACTTTATTAACTTTTTTTGTGATGACATTCTTATGTCTATGATAGAAACTTTCAATTCATTTGAGCATTATTTTGCCGAGGAATTTGGCGGAGTTCCCTTTACGAAGATAATTTTCTACTTGATTAATAATGTTTGTATGGTGAATATTTTGGCATTAGTATGCAATCAAAAAACCAAAGCGAAGGACTACTTGATTATTGTCACGATTACAATCTTAATGGTAATTATTCCATTTTTACCAATTAGTAAGCTACACGTTTTTTTATTTTATTTTCCGAATGAAGTATTTTTCATGTATATCGGCGTCAAGTTGTATCAAGCACTCAAGCAAGATAAAGTCACCCCACAATATCGTAAAATCGCAAAAATTATCGTCTACCTTAATATGATATTTGGTAGCTTAATTATTCTAGAAGACATATTCATTATCTTTTTCGTTGATCATTACAACACTGCCAATTCAGTCATTACTTATCGCAATTATTCCGAGTCTCTCTTCTTAATAATCGTCTCTTTCTTAACAGTTCGCTATTCAGCTTCCATCTATAATCAACATCAAACGCCAGAACCACTGACAGCAGTTCCTTTAGCTGAAGATAGCTTATCAGACGATAAATTTGCTAAATTCTGTCTTGAATATCGCCTAACAGAACGTGAATCAGAAATCTTAGCGCATCTATTAAGCAAAAAATCAAACCAAGCAATCGCCGACGAATTATATCTATCAATCGGCACCGTCAAAAGTCATATTCACAATATCTACTCAAAAATGAATATTTCCAAGCGAAAAGAACTATTTACTATCTTTGAGAATTTCCACTAACACAAAATAAATAACTAGCCCCTCAAAAAGTTAGACGAAATCATCTGACCTTGTGGGGGCTTTATTTATAAAAAAACTGCCGGCACATTCGCTCGACAGTCACATATTCATATTATTAAAACGATAAAATACCAAAACCTTGCGCAATAGAACTCAATAAAACTAGAAGCATCAACCACGGTGCCACATATTTAATCATCAAGGCATACATCTTCTTACGCTTGAACTGGGCACCACCATGCTCGATTTCTTCTATGATTGTCTCAGGCTTCAAGACGAATCCAACAAATAGACAAGTCACAATCGCTACAATCGGCATCAAAATACTATTACTTAGAAAATCAACGAAATCCAGCAACTGCATCCCCGCAATCCTTACATGCGCTAAAGGACCCTGACTGCTCCCACGGGCTTGCCCGTGGGGTTCTGATTGTCAAGTGTAGCTTGTAATCGTACATCATTTTCAGACTTTGGAGTTACAAGTGTAAA
>NZ_FOGF01000054.1 GCF_900111135.1 Granulicatella balaenopterae
ACGACTTCATACAAGTTGGCTATCCTTGTTGATTCTTTATGTAAGAAATCTAGTCTTTGGTTCGATATATGTCTATGTAATTTCGCTACTTTTTTTCTTGCTTTTTCTCTATTATTTGACCCTTTCTCTTTTTTCGATAATTGCCTTTGTAACTTAGCTAATCTTTTATGTGATTTTCTATAATATTTAGGACTTCCACACACTTTTCCTTCGCTATCTGCGTATAATCCATCTGATTTATAATCAAGTCCTATTATTTTATCTGTGATTTCTACGTTACTTACTTCTTCAACATATTCAAATAACACACTGACATAATATTTATTGTCTTTTTCTTGGCTGATAGTTGCTGATTTTAGTATCCAATTTTTATTTGGTTTTCTATTGAACAAATAAAATATCCATCAGTCCAAAATGTTTTTTCTTTCCAAAAATGTTTTCTTAATAAGTGTGAATATTTTTTCCATATATTCTATGTTGTATATGATTTTATTGTCTTTACAAGATTTGATAAGTTGATATTCGCTCTTGTTTCAATCATATAGTGTATATGGTCTTTATCTGTTTCGACATATTTTGTGTGATAATAACTTGATATCATCTGCTATATACTTATTTGATAGCAATCGTTTTCTATATTTATATACAAATATTAGATGATATTGTCACAAATAGTTATTATGGCTTCCACTTTTCCAATAATTCATTTTATATCCCTCAATAATGATTGTATCAAAAATATCTTGATACAACAATTCATCCCACGAAGCTAAAGCTTCGGAGATTTCTTGGTACTAAATTTAAAAAAAGCACTCCACATAATTGTGAAGTGCGTATTACTTAATTCGTCTTATTTTATAATGTTTCTAAGTATTCATCAATTTTTAGACGAATTCCTGGAACCATTGTACCGTAAATTACTTGTACGTTTTGATTTTTAATTAATACACCTGCAGCTCCTGTTGCTTTTAAGGCTGCTTCGTTAGCTAAGCTACCATCTTTAACGGTTACACGTAAACGAGTAGCGCAGTTGTCAACTTCAACTAGATTATCTTTTCCGCCTAATGCTTCAACAATATCTGCTGAACGTTGGTCGAATGAACCTGCTTCTTTTTTCTCTAAGTAATCTTTTTTAGTATATAATTTTGATTCTTGAACATCATCTTCACGACCTGGTGTTTTAAGATCGAATTTTTTGATGAAGAATAAGAATACGAAATAGTAGATAAATGCATAAGCAATACCCACAAATACTACTGGAATCCAGTTAGTGTGTGATTGACCTTGTAATACACCATATAATAAGAAGTCAATAATACCACCAGAGAATGTAACCCCTACTGCTACGTGTAAGATTTGCATAATTACGAATGATAATGCAGCTAATACACAGTGAACTCCAAAGTATAATAATGGAGAAGCAAATAAGAATGAGAATTCAATTGGTTCTGTAATACCAGTTAAGATAGAAGTTAGTGAAGCTGATAATAATAACCCTTTAACATCTTCTTTACGTTCTGGTTTAGCAGTGTGGTACATTGCTAATGCTGCACCAGGGAAACCACAAATCATGAATGGGAACAAACCTGAGAAGAAACGAGCTGCTTCATAGCTTACTGGTTGACCAGCTTCGATTTGTGCGAAGATAATATTTTGCGCACCTTCGATTAATTGACCATCAACCATTGCTGTTCCACCCATTGCTGTTTGCCAGAATGGTAAGTAGAATACATGGTGTAAACCTAATGGAATTAACGCACGGTAAACATAACCATAAATAAATGTACCAAATACATCTAAATTAGCAACTAATACACCTAATCCAGCAATTCCTTTTGCAACGATTGGCCATCCAAAACCAAATACGAAACCTAATACCACACCAGCAAATGCTGATACGATTGGTACAAAACGAACTCCTGAGAAGAATGATAAGCTTGCTGGTAATTCAATTGTGTAGTATTTGTTTGTTAGCCAAGCAACTACCGCACCAACGATAATACCACCGAATACTCCTGTGTTCATTGTATCTGAGAAGCTTAATACTGAACCAATAAGTCCTGGGACTTCACGTAATTTTTCAATATCTAAAATATTATCAATAACACTTGTTAATGAAGCATACATCATTAAATATGATACTACTGCTGATAAAGCAGCAACCTCTTTAACTTTTTTAGCCATACCTAAGGCTACACCTACTGCGAATAATAATGGTAAGTTAGCAAAAACAATGCCTCCACAATCTTTTAATACTGTTAAAATTTTGAATAATAGCGTTCCGTGACCTAAAATCCCTTCTAATCCATACGTTTTTACAAATGCATCACCAGTAAATGATGCGCCGATACCTAACATTAAACCAGCAACTGGTAATAATGCGATAGGTAACATAAATGTCTTACCTAAACGTTGTAGTGAATCAAACACTTTGTCTTTCATATAATTTCTCCCCTTATATTTTTTAAATCCTTATCATTTCTTAAGAATTCTTTATAAGTTTACAAAAAATTTTCTTTTATTGCAAACATTTAACATAGTATACAACGTTTTCAATTGAATAAAATTATTTTCATTAACTTTCATTATATTTACAATATTACTCAAAAAAACCCTCGTTCTTCACGAGAGCTTTCAAGGATAACTTTTTTACAACATATCTTTAATTAAACCGTAAATATACTGTTCAGGTACAAATACTTGTAAATCATCCATTTGTTCACCTAGACCAATGTATTTCACCGGAATATCTAGTTCATGACGGATTGAAAGGATAACCCCACCTTTAGCTGTTCCATCTAATTTTGTTAAAATCAATCCAGTTATATCAATTGTTTCACTAAATTGTTTCGCTTGTACTAAAGCGTTTTGTCCAGTTGTTGCATCTAACACTAATAATGTCTCATCTGCTCCTGTTTCAATTTCACGTTTAATGATACGATTCATTTTTTCTAATTCTTTCATTAAGTTAATTTTATTTTGCAAGCGACCAGCTGTATCAATTAATAAGTAATCAAAATTTTCGTCTTTGGCTTTTTTAATTGCATCAAATACGACTGATGATGGATCTCCTCCTTCACGCCCTGCTACAACTGGGACACCAATGCGTTCGCCCCAAACTTCTAATTGTTGAATGGCTCCGGCTCTAAATGTATCACCAGCTGCTAATAAAACTTTATTACCTTCTTGTTTTAATTGCCATGCTAATTTACCAATTGTTGTTGTCTTACCAACTCCATTTACCCCAACAAATAACATAACTGTTGGACGCCCATCTGCTTTGGCTAATGTTGCTAAGTCATTTTCGCCTTTTTCATAGATTTCAACCATTTTTTCAATAATCGCTTCTTTAACATCATCACCTGATTTTGCATTTTTCATACGAACTTCTTCACGTAAAGCATCTGTAATTGCTAAAGTCATTTCAAAGCCAACGTCCCCCGCAATGAAAGCTTCTTCTAAATCTTCAAAGAAATCTTCGTCGATTGTTCTGAAGTCGGCTAATAATTCATTTAATTTTTCTGAAAAGTTCTTTCTTGTCTTTTCCATTCCTTTATCGTACTTACCAAGAACTAACTCCTCTTTCGTCTCTTGATCTTGTAAGATTGGATCTTCACCTGTAAAGGCTTTTTTTATCTTATCAAATAATCCCATTTCTTCACTCCTCGCTATTTTTCTAAAATATATTCAATCGCTTTTGCTACACCATCTTCATTATTGCTTGTTGTAATGTAGTCAGCTACTGCTTTCACTGTTTCAGTAGCATTGGCCATCGCTACACCAAAACCTGCTTCACGAATCATATCCAAATCATTGTCCGCATCGCCACAAGCCATAATATTATCAATCTCCATTCCTAAAACAGCTGCTAAATGCACTAAAGCCTGCCCCTTATTAACATTTTTTGGTAAAACTTCCATTAAAATCGGACGAGATTTCATACAATTAAAACGCTCTGTAAATTCTGCTGGTAACTTAAGAAATTCTTCATCTAAGATAGCTTCATCATAACATAAGACTGCTTTATTCAATAATTGGTCATCTGCTAAATCTTCAGGGTTCATTTTCACGAAATCTAACATGCCCATAATATCATGATAGCGTGACGCACGATTAGTTGGATAAGTTGGTTCATAGACATATTCCAAATCTAACATATTCATTGGTAAGTTAACTTTCATTGTCTCCTGATGAATATAGATGACATCTTCTTTAGTATGTGCTTCTTGGAACAAAATTTCTTGTGATTTCGTTTTCTGAATCACACCACCATTATAGGTAATCACAACATCATCTTCATTAAACAAATCTAATTCTTCTAATAACGGACGAACGCCTTTTAAAGCACGCCCCGTACATAAGACAATTTTAATTCCTTTATCTTGCGCTTTTTGCAGTACTTTCTTGGTAGTATCAGTAATTTTTTTATCACTTGTTAATAATGTTCCATCTAAATCTAAGGCAATAGCTTTAATCTCTTGCATCATAATCTCCTCAATTCTTATTACTGTAATTCTTCAAAATCATCAAATTTCACACTTGCCAATCGAGAAACCCCTGACTCTTGCATCGTCACACCATATAAGACATCTGCTTCTTCCATTGTTCCGCGGCGGTGAGTAATTACGATAAATTGCGTATTAGTGGTAAATTCTTTTAAGTAACGACCATAACGTTGAACATTAGCTTCATCTAAAGCCGCTTCAACTTCATCTAATAAACAGAACGGTACTGGTTTTACTTCTAGAATGGCAAATAATAAAGCAATCGCCGTAAAGGCACGTTCTCCACCAGATAATAGGCTTAATGATTGTAACTTCTTACCAGGTGGTTGCGCAATAATCTCAATGCCTGTCTCTAATAAATTACTTGGATCTGTTAATTCTAAAGTCGCTTTACCTCCACCGAATAAACGTGGGAATGTAATCGCGAATTGTTCCTTAATCGCATTAAAAGTTATCTTAAAGCGTTGTTTTACTTCTTCATCCATTTCATCGATTGTTGATTCTAGGTTAGTCTTTGCCATAATTAAATCATCTTGTTGTTCTTTTAAGAAAGTAAAGCGTTCTTGAACTTTTTCATATTCATCAATCGCCATTAAATTGACAGCACCCATGGCTTCAATTTGTTGTTTTAAATTATGAACTAAGTGATTAGCTTCTTCAACTGACACTTCCAAATGAGTCTTCTCGCTAGCTGCTTCATAAGTCAATTCATATTCTTGGCTTAAGTAGACTAATTTTTGATCAATCGAAATTTCAAATCGATTAGCTTTAGTTTCAAGTTTCGTTTGTTCTTTATAAAGTTCTTGTAATTTTTGTAAAGTTTGATTTTTACGTACTTCAGCTTGTTTCATATCAAGTTCTAATTGATTACGAATTTCTTTTTCTGTATCTAATTGCGCTTTTACTTTTTCTAACTTGCGACTTGATTTTTCGAAGTCTTTGCTTAATTGTTCTAGTTGCTTTTCATCCTGTTCTTTGCTTTGATGTTGTTCACTAGTTTTTGAAGTTAAAATCTCAATTTGTTTATCTTGTTTATTCTTTTGGGCAATACTCATTTGTAAGTCACGTTCTAAGTGTAGTAATTGTTCTTTAGCCGTTGCTTTATTTGCTGATGCATCTTGTAAGAGAATTTGTTTAGTTTGAATTTGGTGAGTACGATCTTCTTGACTTAATTGTAAAACATCTAAAGCAGCTTTTAAATCCATTACATGTTGACTAGCTTTTGTTAAGGCTTGATGATTTTCAATATATTGATTTTCAAGATCTTGGTATTCCTCAATTAATTGTTCCCATTCATAGTTTTGCACGCTATGTTGACGTGTTAATGATTGTTCTTGTTCTGTTAAATATTTCAAGCTTAGTGTCACTTCTTGAATAGTTTGTTTTAATTCTTGTTCTTTTGAATCAAGTTCACGTGATTGATTGGCTTTTTGTAACCATTCTGCTTCAATATATTCATATTCTTCTTCTAATGTCTTAAATGATTGACGAGCAAGCTCTAATTCTTCCGTAATTTTTTGTAATTGGGCATTACGACGGACGATTGATTGGTTTTGATTAGCATTTGTTGCCCCACCAGTCATTGCCCCCCCCGCATTAACGACTTCCCCTTCTAACGTTACGATACGATAGCGATATTGTAACTCTTTAGCTAATTGTTGCGCTTGATGTAAATTCTCAGTGACAATGGTTGTCCCTAAAATATTTTCAATAATTGTTTGAAATTTTTCAGATACTTCTACTAATTCACTAGCAATCCCTACTACACCTTGACGCTGCTCAATAGTATATTGGACATTGGCTGGTAACTGACGACTCTTAATAACGGTGATTGGTAAGAATGTTGCACGGCCAGCACGTCTTTGTTTTAAGAATTGAATCGCTTGAGCTGCTGAAGTCTCATTTTCAACGATAATATGTTGACTATTGGCTCCTAAGGCAATCTCAATCGCTGTCGCAAATTGTTCTGGAACATTAATTAATTCTGCTACTGCACCAATCACACCACTAATTGCATCTTTATGTTTTAAGACAGCTTTTACCCCTTGATAATAACCAGCATAATCTTCCGATACATTTTTCAAGCTACGGTAATGGGCTTCTAAGTTTTGTAAAGAACGCTCTTTCTCATTTAAGGCTTTTGATTTTTCATCTTTGGCAGTACGTAAAGCTAGAACTTCCGCACGTGAGCCAGTCATTTGGGCTTCGATTTGAATAATTTGTGCTTCTGCTATTTCTTTTTTCTCATTTGCTTCATTTAATGATTTTTGCAGTTCGTCAAGTTCAGCTTCTAGCTTATCTTTACGTTCCTCGATGCGCTCTTTATTGAGTTCATTTGTTTCCATTAATTTTTCTAAATGGCGCTCTTGATTTTTTAATTTTGTTTCATTTTGTAAAGTGTCAATATAATCATCTTGCGTCTCTTTTAGTTTTGCTTCATTCCCTTTTGTTAAGGTAGCTAATTGATCAACTAATTCTTTCCATTCTAAGGTTACCGTATTGACTTCTTCTTCCTTAGCTGCTTTTTTAGTGGTTAACTCTTCAATTGTTTCGACTAAAGCTTTTTGTTCGGTAATTGCTTCTGTTAAAGAGACTTGGTTTTCTTCATCGCTTTGCAAGAAGTAATCTCTCTTTTGCATTAATACTTTACGGTCACCATCTAATTGTTCGACACGTTGAATTAAATTGACATATTTCAATTGTAATTGGTCGACTAATTCATTTTTTGCTTCTAAGTCAGCATATTGCTTCGTCAAAGTCTCTTCTAATTCTTTATCTAAAGCACTTAATCTTGTTAATTCAAATTTCACATCGCTAACTTGATTTTTTACTGTACTCCATTGTTGATTTAATTCTTCAATTTCCACTGCTAATACAGCCGTTTCAACATCGGCTAATTGTTTTTTTAATTCTAAAAACTTCACCGCTTGATCTTTTTGTTCTTCTAAAGGTTCTAATTGTGAATAAATCTCATGTAAGATATCTTCTACACGATTTAGGTGATCTTGTGTTTGACTTAATTTCTTTTGTGCTTGTTGCTTACGATCTTTATACTTTAATACACCAGCCGCTTCTTCAATAATACTACGGCGGTCTTCTGGTTTATCATTAAAGATTTTTTCAACCTTCCCTTGAGAAATCAAGGCAAATGAATCTTTTCCTAGACCTGAATCCATCATCAAATTAGTAATATCTTTCAATCGACAAGCTTCTCGGTTAATATAAAAATTACTTTCCCCTTTACGATTCAACCGTCTTGTTAATACGACTTCAGCATGAGGAACAGCTAATGTTTTATCTTCATTATTAATATATAAACTAACTTCAGCAATATTTTGTGATTTACGTGTTTGAGAACCAGCAAAAATAATATCATCCATTTTTTTACCACGTAATGATTTAGCGGATTGTTCTCCTAACACCCATTTAATTGCTTCTGATAAATTCGACTTACCACTACCATTGGGACCAACGACTGCCGTAACACCTTTATCGAATTCAATAACCGTTTTATCCGCAAATGATTTAAAGCCGGACATTTCAATTTTATCTAATTGCATGCGGTTATCTCTCCTTTACTTTTATTTTTTTGCTAATTGTTCTAGTGCAATTTTTGCAGCTTCTTGTTCAGCAGCTTTTTTCGAACGGCCTACTCCATTCGCTAATACTTGACCTTCTAATAAAACTGATACATAAAATTCTTTATCATGTGATGGTCCAATCTCTTTATTAACAATATACTCTATCTTAACTGATCCTTGTTTTTGTAATTCTTCTTGTAAATCTGTCTTATAATCTTGATTCAGCAAGAATTTACCATCTTGAATCTTAGAAGCAACAACTTTTTCTAAAAACTGGCTCACTTCATCAAATCCTTTATCCAAATAGATTGCACCAACAAAAGCTTCAAATAGGTCACATAGTAAAGCTGGTCTTTGTCGTCCGCCCATTGCTTCTTCTCCTTTTCCTAAAAGAACAAACTGGTCTAGGCGACATTCTTTTGCTAATAAGGCAAAACTTTTTTCGCAAACAATTTGTGCTCGAAGACGACTCAATTCGCCCTCTTTCATCTTAGGAAAGTGCAAGAATAACCATCTTGAAACAAATAATTCTAAGACCGCATCTCCTAAAAACTCGATTCGCTCATTATAAACACCATTCATTTCTTTATGCTCATTTGAATAAGATGAGTGTGTCATTGCTTCAATTAAGTATTTTTCATCTTGAAACTGGATTCCATATTCTTCTAATACCCTTTTTTTTAATTCTTGTAACATTTTTTTACCTCCTTTTAATAGTTCTGTATCCTTCTTATTATAAGGTTTTTCGGCTGATTTTACAAATTTGTTTTTCTGGTTTGAAGAAATAATGTGGAAATAAAAAAATAATCCTACAATATAGGTTATTGATAAAAAATCATCACTATTTATGGCAGACGTCTTATTTACAAACACTATTCGTGCATAGTGGCTTAATTAGACTCTCAAAATATAAAAAGATAGAAAACAACTTCAAGATGTGCTTATGCTTTTCTCCTTGATAAGTGTTTTCTACCTTCTTTGTACAGTGAATCCATTCACTAATATCTACTATTCATTTCTAAGATTTCTCTTACTCTCTTCTATCCACTATTACTTAACGAACAACTATTATTGGTTCACAATTCTAAACCAACGAACAGGATAACCTGGGTCATCAACCCATCCCTTCATCAACGTTAAATGAATACCATCTAGTTCGTCTGTTAATGTACAGTGTAAGATACTATTATCATTATAAGCAATACCTGTATGTCCAGCTTCTCCTAGTGAATATCCTTCATTCCCTACAATAAAGACATCCCCACGACGAATATCTCGGGCATCAATTTCCTTGAATAGGTATCCTTTTTCTTTATATAAGTTTTCAGTTGTTCCAGCATAGG
>NZ_FOGF01000049.1 GCF_900111135.1 Granulicatella balaenopterae
TTTGCTACACCACTTCCTTCATCTATACCATTTCTGATACCAACTTGTGGTTCGCTACACTTGGCGGTAAATACCCGTGACTGGACTTTCACCAGTTAGATTAGTGCCATGCTTGGCACACCAAAAAAAGACACCACACAGCTAACTGCTGCGTGATATCTATTTTGTTTCATCAACCCTATTTGTCAAAGAGCCCACAAAAAAAGCCCATCTATTGTCCTTGGGCTGACAATAAATGAACACAGTATTGCTGTATTATTTATTTTGAAAAATCATTATATGGTATCTTAATGCTTTTCTGCTTGTCAGCCTCTCTGGACTAAGTTAAAGTAGAATGTTCTAGCTAATAATCAGCGATTCTCTCGTAATCTTCTTCATTAGCTTTGTTAGACTTCATGCGGAAGCCATTTAGGAAGCTCTCTCTGGAACTTTTTATTTATTTTAGATGATATAAAATCAAAATGCAAGCACTTTCTCAAATTTTAGGCTAAATATTGTAATTTACCACGAAAATCTTCAATAGTTTGATAACCTTTTTCTTGCATAATCTCTGTTAATTCTTGTGATAATCTGGCAAATATTTCTACGCCTTCTTTTTCTAAAGCTGTCCCCACTTGAACCATGCTTGCGCCACACAAAATATGCTCAAAAACATCACGCCCCGTTTTAACACCACCTGTTCCAATAATTTTAATGGATGGCTTTAAACGTTGGTAAAATGCATGAACATTAGCCAAGGCAGTCGGTTTAATATAATCGCCACCAATTCCGCCAAAGCCATTTTTTGGTTTAATAACAACCGTTTCGTCATTAATAATTAAGCCATTGCCAATACTATTCACACAATTCACAAAAGCTAATGGGAATTTATTATAAACTTCAGCTGCTGCATCAAAATGAGCAATATCGAAATATGGTGGCAATTTTACTCCTAGCGGCTTGGTAAAGAATGCAAACACTTCAGTTAGTAAGTTTTCTGTAGTTGGTAAATCATAGGCAAGTTGTGGTTTCCCAGGAACATTTGGACACGAAAGATTCAACTCAACCATGCCTTTGAAATCTGATAATTCAACTTGTTTTAGCATCTCCAATGTTTCCTCTTTTGAAAGTCCTGTCATTGATAAGAAATAAGTCTTCTTAGTTTGCTTTTCTAATTGGCGAACATAATCCAAATAATAATCTAATCCTAAATTTGGTAAGCCCATGGAATTAATACTACCAAGTGGAACTGCTTGATATCTCGGTAAAGGATTGCCCTCACGACTAGTTTTTGTGGCTGATTTTGTCACAAATGTCCCAGCACTAGATTGATCTACCATTGTTAATTCTTCATGATCATAGCAACAGACCCCCGCCGCATTCATTAAGCAATTATCAAATTCATACCCTGCAATCGTTGTGTTTAGTAATACCATAAAATGACCTCCTAAATGATTTTTGATTTTTCAAAACATAACTAGTTGAGCTAATATGTTTTCAAAATAATAGCCTCTTTCATAAAAAAATGCAAGTAGTTTCTTTTCGATTGTCACTAGGAAATTCACAAACTCCACCCCTAAACCCTTAGCTCTCTTGACTTTTGAACGATGCAAAATATTTTTTAATTTTTCAAAAAAATGCCACCCAGTCAGCACCCAATTAAAAAAAGCAGACCACTTAAGCCTGCTTGAAATCATGAATAATGTGCGATTTTATGTAAACTACTCCCTATAGTAAAACTTAGGATATTCATTGGTAATATTTTTTAAATTTTTCGCTACCTCACCCTACATCATAGCCAAAAGAAAATCCGCTAAATAGACCGTCACACAACACACCACAGCAACCGTCAGCAAATTATGTTTATACCATGCGAAAATCACTCCAATCACAAAAGCCGCCATCCCTGCAATTGGATTATCCGTCGCCAAAATAATTGCCGGAAAAGTCATGACCGATAGTGTTACATATGGCACATAATATAAAAAAGCACGTACAAATGGATGAGTAATCTGTTGGCGAATCAAGGTCAATGGCAAAACACGCAAACTATACGTCACCAAGACCATCACAAAAATATAAGTATAATTATTATGCATAAGGATCACCTGCTTCCTCTTGTTTTCGCTCTTCTTCATTTAACGGTAATAATAAAGCCGCTAAAACCGATAAAATAATCGTTAAAATAACGGTTCTTGTACCCGGTGACATACTAGCTAACATCGTCCATTTTGTCGTTACTAAACTCACCACAAAACTTGTCACCACTACAATCCCAATCGAACGATCATCTTTGGCAGCTGGAATAATAATCGCAATAAACATACCAAATAATGCTACACCTAAAGCAGCCACAACACTTGGCGGTAAAATACTACCAGCAATCACACCAACCACTGTCCCAAAAGACCAGCCCGGCATCGCCAAAAGCATCGCACCATATTGATAAAACGGATGAACATAACCATTTTTAGCAATTCCTAAAGCAAATATCTCATCCGTCAAACCATGCGCCATCAACAAACGATGATACTTAGCTTCATTGGGATCAATTTTTTGACTAAAAGCACACCCCATCAAAAAATACCTAGCATTCGCAATCAAAATCATTAACGCCATCTCAATCAATGAACCATGCGAACCAATAATTAAAAAACCTGCATACTGACCCGCTGAAGCCATCACAAGTAGACTAGCTAACCATGCTTGAAAAGTCGTTAACCCAACCTCTCTAGCCGTAATACCAATTGCAAAAGCCACCGCAAAATATCCTAAAGCAATCGGCGCAGCATCATGCATCCCCCTCACTAAATATCTGATATTCTCTTTTCTCTTACTCACACCAACCCCCGCCTTTCTACTTGAATTTGATAATTACTTGCGAATTAATTCCATATCCACATGCGGTATCTCATCTTCTAAGTAGACTTCTGAGGTTATGTCAAATCCAAATGATTGATAAAACTCCACCAAATAAGCTTGTGCCTGCGCATAGACTGGTAAACTTGCATCAATCTCACTTGCTTTATCTAATACAAATTGCACTAATTCACGCGCCAAACCATGACCACGATAAGCTTCATTCACTAATACACGTCCAATTTTAAAACGTTTTTTTGTTCTAATTAACCGTGCATAAGCAATCACCCGACCATCTTGTTCCTGAAAAATATGCAAACAATCCAAGTCACTTTCATCCACTTCCGGATAAGGACAAGTCTGCTCTACCACAAACACATTAACTCTTGCTTTATAAATCCGATACAACTCAACTGAGGTTAACTCTGCCAAACTTTTACACTTCCACATATACGCCACATCCTTTAAGTTAATCTATTCATATTATTGCAGAAAAATACAAGTACCACCGAAATTCCCTTGCATACAAAAATATTCTTACCTTGTATCAACAACTTCTAGGCAATTCCATATCAATATGAGGTTGATCATCTTTTGAGTATATTTCAGAAGTAACCTCAAAACCAAATGATTGATAAAACTCAATTAAATAGGCCTCAGCTTGTGCATAAACTGGGAATTTTGGATTCATTTCCCGAGCTTTTCGAATCGTTTCTGTCACTAATTCTCTTGCTAAACCTTGCTTGCGACATTCTTTAACGACTAATACTCTGCCAATTTGAAAACAATCAGCACGTGTCATCAATCGTGCATATGCCACCACTTTTCCATCTTGCTCTTTAAAAATATGCAAACACTCCAAATCATCTTCATCAACCTCTGAATAAGGACAGACTTGTTCCACCACAAAGACCTCTACCCTCGCCTTATAAATCTGATACAACTCCATTGCACTTAATTCAGTTAACCTTTTACACTTCCACATACATGCCACATCCTTTACTATCAATAATTGACTTTCTTTTGCATTATTCTTAAATTCTATTTACTGCTTTTATACAAAAATACGATTATTTCTCGTATCTATACCCCAATTATAGTCCTTGCTTCAGACTTATTCTAGCCCTTTATATATTTTTTTAAAGCGTTTACTTTTTTTATTTCTTCCAAATGTCAGCTATTCATCCTAACGATACATATCATCCCCACACAAAAATCCCTTACCCTCTTTCATTAGATTTCCACAATAAACTATCACTAATTCTAAAGCATTTTTCATTAATTTTCAGAGCTTTTATTTTACTTTTTTATCAATCAGTGTATACTAAAAAATGACAGTCTAGAAAGGACGTGATGAAATGACATTTGATGGTTTAATGACTCATTGGATGACCAAAGAAATTGCTGATGAAATTATCGGTGGCCGTATCACAAAAATCCACCAACCACTTTCAACAGAACTTCAATTTACCATTCGCTCAAATCGCAAAAATTATTATTTAGTGGCATCAGTCCACGCAATGATGGCTCGCGTACAATTTATGAATGGTAAAGCAGATAACCCAGAAACAGCACCCAACTTTTGTATGATTTTACGCAAATATTTAGAAGGTGCAATTATTAAAGATTTCCGCCAATTAGGAGCCGACCGCATCTTACAAATGGATGTTGATACACGAGACGAACTTGGTGACAAAGCAAAATGGCGCTTAGTCATTGAATTAATGGGACGTCATAGTAACATCTTCTTAATTGATCGCACTAATGATCAAATTGTTGATTGTTTAAAACGGATTCCCCTATCACAAAATAGCTTCCGTACTTTACAACCTGGGGCAACTTATCAATTACCGCCCCACCAACAAAAGAAAAACCCATTCGCCTATGATTTGTTCGAATTAGATACCATCTTACAACTAACCGACCACAATCAAACAGCCGAAAAACGCTTAATGCAAACTTTCCAAGGTATTAGTTCCTTAAGTGCTATAGAAATTGCCGAACGACACGAAAAACAAAATATCTCACTTGCAGAAGCTTTATATGGATACTTAACAGAAGGTAACGACAACTTACAACCAACCCTAACAATCATTGGGAATAAGTCTTACTTCACACCATTCCCATATACAAGTTTAACTGGCGACATGAAAACATATCCAAATTTATCTAGCTTATTAGAAGACTATTACGTTCACAAATTACAAACCGAACGTATCCAACAATTAGCTGGTAATCTATTACAAATGCTAAAAACAGAATTGAAAAAGAACCGTGACAAACTAGTTAAATTAGACTCAGACTTAGCACGCTCTGAAAATGCGGAAATTTACCGTATAAAAGGAGAATTATTAAATACTTACCAACACATGGTACAAAAAGGCCAAACAGAAATCACCGTCGATAACTTTTACGATGATTATAAACCTTTAACAATCGCCTTATCACTAAGACTAACCCCTTCACAAAATGCGCAAAAATACTTTAAACGTTACCAAAAATTACGTAATTCAATCGCATTTATCGAAGAACAAAAACAAAAAACATTAGAAGAAATCGACTACATCGAAAATATTATCGTTCAAATTGAAGATTCTGACGTTAAAAACCTTGAAATGATTCGCGAAGAACTAATCTCCAGTGGCTACTTAAAACGCCCATCCACTCGAAAAGGACGTATGAAAGTAAAACCTTCAAAACCATATGAATTTTATGCAACAGACGGAACACGCATTCTAGTGGGACGTAATAATATCCAAAATGACCAATTAACCTTGAAAAAAGCTAAAAAAGAATACTTATGGCTACATGCCCAAAATATTCCTGGTTCACACGTTATCGTTGAATCCGCTAATCCAAGCGAAGAAACAATCGGTGAAGCCGCAACATTAGCAGCATACTACTCAAAATTCCGTCATTCTGCAACAGTACCAGTTGATTATGTGGTCGTTAAAAATATCAAAAAACCTAATGGCGCAAAACCAGGATTTGTTGTTTATGAAGGCCAACAAAATACTTATATTACACCTAAAGAAGAAATTATTAATAAATTAAGAAATAACCAACCTAAATTATAAAAAAACTTAACACTTTTTTGTTTGACTTTCATGGTATATTTGGTAACATTGATATACACATGAAAGTTTTTATTAGAAAAAAAAGGAGAGTTCGGGTATGTTTGAATATTTTTTCAGATCAATTCCAGATGGCCCCTTTCACGTATCACCACGATTACAAATGGGAATTGTATGTTTAATGTTGTTAACTGTCTTAACAGCATTTATTTTACGACGTAGTGAAAAAGCCTTTAAAATAGGAATTTATCTATTAACTCTGCAATTATTTATGTTAAATTCATGGTATATTGTGACCCAATATGAATATATTCAAGGCGGTTTGCCACTTTATCATTGTCGAATTGCTATGTTTGGTATTGTTATTTGTTATTTCTTAGGAAAAGAAAAATTAATGGATTATTTTGGTTTATTAGGATTTATTGGTGCGGCTACTGCCTTTGGTATTCCTGCTTTTGATCCATTTTCATTTCCACATATTACTAATTTTTCATTTGTATTCGGGCATTTATGCTTAATTTACACAAGTACCATTATCATTACGCAACGTTCAGAACTTTCTGTAAAGAATATTGTTCGTTATACAATTGATATGAATCTAGCAATCTTTATTGCCGACATTATTTTAAATGCTAATTATGGTTTCTTAACAGAATTACCTGCAGCAGTATCATTTTTACCATTCAAAGGACTACAAATTGCTATAGTCATCACAACTGCTTTAACGATTGTCATGACTATTCTACATTTTTTAACCTTACATTTAACAGATTGGTATCATGAACATTTTTCAAAATAAGCTATATCTCATCCTTTATGGGTGGGATTTTTTTGTGCGCTTAATTAACTTTTTATTTTACGACAACCTATTTTTGTACCGCTCCAATTTGTTTTCTGGCACGAAAAAAGCTCTCTACCAGTCTTGTGATAGAAAGCTTTCAGATTAATATTTTTATTATTTTGCCATTACTTTTGCGATTTCAATAATAACGTCGCGTGCTTTTTCCATTGCTTCTACAGCTACGAATTCGTAACGACCGTGGAAGTTTTCACCACCTGCAAAGATGTTTGGAGTTGGTAAGCCCATAAATGAGATTTTAGAGCCATCAGTACCACCACGAATAGGTTCGATAATTGGTTTGATGTCTAAGTTTTCCATTGCTTCTGTTGCGATATCAACTGCACGGAAGTCTTTTTCGATTACTTCAGCCATATTGTAGTATTGGTCAGATAATTCAACGGTTACACAACCTTCGCCATACACTTTATTCAAGCGGTCAGCTACTAATTGTAAGTATTGTTTTTTATCTTCAAATAATTTATGGTCGTGATCACGAACGATATAGACTAATGTTGCGTCTTCAACCGTTCCATGAGCTTCACATAAATGAATAAAACCAACGCGTCCTTCAGTGTGTTCAGGCACCATCATTTCTGGTAAAGCATTTTGGAATTGACGGCTCACATCTAAAGCACTTAACATAGTGTCTTTTGCGCTACCTGGGTGAACGTTTTTACCTTGAATTTTAACGATTGCCCCTGCTGCATTAAAGCTTTCAAATTGTAATTCGCCAACTGGTCCACCATCCATTGTATAAGCAAATTCACAACCAAATTGCTCAACATCAAATAAATCAGCGCCACGTCCGATTTCTTCATCAGGTCCAAATGCTACACGAATTTTACCATGTTCAATTTCAGGATGTTGTAATAAATAAGATCCTGCTGTAACGATTTCTGCTACACCAGCTTTATCATCTGCTCCTAAAAGAGTTGTACCATCAGTTGTAATCATTGTTTTACCAATATAATTTTTTAAGTTAGGGAAATCATTTGGAGATAAAACAATATTTTGTTCCGCATTTAAAACGATATCTGAACCATCATAATTTTCGTGGAATTGTGGTTTGACATTGCGAGCTTCAAAATCAGCCGTATCAACGTGAGCGATAAAGCCAACTACTGGAATGTCTTTCGTTGTTGTTGCTGGAATTGTTGCTGTTAAAAAGCTATTTTTAGGATTTAAGAATACTTCTTGGAAACCAAGTGCCGTTAATTCTTCCGCCATTTCTTTTAAAAATTCTGTTTGTGAAGGTGTTGAAGGTACGCTTGTGCTTTCTTCATTTGAACGAGTTTCTTTTTTTACGTAAGAAATAAAACGTTCTACTAATTTGTCTGACATACTTATTTCCTCTTTTCATATAATTTGTAAGCAAAATTGCTTATTTTCATGTTCTATCATACCACAAAAGAAAAATCTTGTAAGCACTGCATACTTAGGATTTCTATATTTTCCTCATTATTTTTTGAAAATTTCACTAATTTTTTTCGCTAAGACTAGTGCTAGTAATTGATGACTTTCAGAGCTTAAATGCATATAATCAGTGGTATTCATTTTAATGCCTGGAATACTACCCACATCTAAAAAGTGACAATGATAACGTTTGGCAATCTCTTGATAGAGTGGTGCTAATTGACGAGATTTTTCTAATGATAATTCCCCCATCGCTTGGTAAACATCTGTATCTTTGTAACCTTCTTCGATTGGAGCAGGCACTAAAAGTAATATATTCGCTTTCCCATCTCGCCAGGCAACGTGATGACTAATCGCTTTTTGTACTAATAATTCCATACCTGCCGCTATTTCTTCAACTGATAAATGAAAACGATCCTTACAATCATTCGTTCCTAACATAAATATTACTAAATCAAGTGGCTCATGACTTTCCATAGCCGGTGCCAAATACAATAGTCCATTGCGTCCCTCTTGCAAATTATCCGTAAAAACCGTTGTACGCCCATTCAAGCCTTCTTCCTTTACAGAAAAATCCGCCCCTAAATACTGATCTAACAGTTCCGGCCAGCGTTCCTCTTCACTAAAGCGACTACCACTATCTGCATCATAACCATGCGTATTCGAATCTCCATAGGCTAAAATTGTTTTTTTCTTATCCATAAAGACACCCCTTTATTAATTGACTAAATCCATATATATCATACCATAAAACGCTTACTTTTTAGCAATATTTCCAAACAAAAACAGCCACTATAAACAGTGACTGCACAAATCTAACTCACTTTAATTATAAACTAAAAAATTCAAATGGCTCAGTATAAGTAGTTGACTTCATTAATTCGACTGTCCAATCTTCTTCCGCAATCCATTGACGAATTAATTTTTCTAACTCTGGAATACAAATCTTTTCAATATGGTGCCCCGGATCAACAACTGCCATCGTACTCTCTTGAATATCATGAGCATAATGGAATGAGATATCACCCGTAATATAGGCATCCGCTTGTTTATGAATTGCATCTCTAAAGAAATCTTGACCTGAACCGCCTAGAACAGCGACACGCTTCACAAGTAAGTCTTCTTTCTTACGTGGTTTAATATGACGTAAATTCGTTACATGATAACTTTTCGCTACCAATTGTAAGAACTCTTCGTAAGGCAATGCAACTGGTAATTCACCAATCTTACCTAAGCCAATTGTTTCGCCACCATTTTTCAATGGGAAGACATCATAAGCTGGTACTTCATAGGGATGTACTTCTTTCATCGCTTTTATAACACCTGATAGTTGCGCTTCTGAACAGACAACTTCAATCTTTTCTTCAGCGACAACTTCCGCCTTACCTACTTCACCAATTGCTGGATTAGCTCCTTCTGTTGGTGTAAAGCGACCAATCCCATCTAATGTATATGAACAATTAATATAATGATCGCCAATATGACCTGCGCCAGCTTTCCCCATCGCTACACGAACTTCTTCACTCGCTACACGTGGCACAAAGACAGCTATTTTCACCATATTTAATGTATGCGTTGGCGTTAAGACTTCACAATTCTGTAAACCAATCGCATCCGCTAACCAATCATTCATTCCACCAGGTGCAATATCTAAATTCGTATGCGCAGCGTAAATAGCAATATCATGCTTAATAATTTCAGCATACATCGCCGTTTGTGGGTCAGCCGTATTAAAATTCTTAATCGGACGGAAAATTGGTGGATGATGCGCCATAATAAAATCAACACCCTGTTCAATTGCTTCTTCAATAACACTTGGACGAATATCTAGCGTTACCATAATTTTATTGATATCTTGATCCATTTTACCAAAATGCAAACCAATTGGATCTTTCGGTTCTGCATAATGTTTTGGTGCAAATTGTTCAAATCGTTTAATAAATTGACCAACCGTAATTGCCATTTATAACAACCCCTTTAACATGTCCATTTCTTGTTGTACTTTTTTCATTTTTTCAACTTGTGGTGTTGAGCTTTTAGCTAATTGATCTAAGACATATTGATTCTTTTGGATTAATCCAAGCCATTTTGCGCGTGCTAATGCTGGCTTTTCTTTCGTTAAAAAGACACCATGCTGGATTTCTAATTCAGAATACACCACAGCTTCTGCTACTTGTTCAGCAACAATAATTTCATAAATGCGGTGATTATCTTCTAAAATTTCTTCGGCGATAATTTGGTAGTTATTAGCTACTAACCATTTTCTTACTAAATGTTCGGCAACATTCGCTTGTAATACTAAGCGCTCTTGACCAGTAATGTGGCCACCTTTTTTACCCGCTTCTAAAATTGAGGCAATTAACTCCCCACCCATACCGCAAATCGTAACACAACTTACGCCATCTTTTGCTTCAATGACTTGTAAACCATCCCCCAAACGAACCTCGATGTCTTTTGTTAAGCCGGCTTCTTTCACTGAAGATACTGCTGATTCATAAGGTCCTTTAACTACCTCACCGGCAATTGCAGCCTCAATTTGGCCTTTTTGCTTTAAATATACTGGTAAATAGGCGTGGTCTGAACCAATATCTGCCACAATCGCTCCTTGTGGTACATAAGTTGCGACTTGCTCTAAACGTTTTGTTAAATTCATTACTGTCATATTATATAAATTCCTTCCCTAGAAAATTACTTCCATTATACCGTAAAACGACGGCAACTTCACGAATGATTTTAGACTTTCATAGTGACTGGTACTAGTTTTACTGATTATTTTTATTTGAGAGTGGTGCTTGGTGCTTACTAATGTTAGTGACCTTTAGTTTTTCCATTCGATATGGCGTTTTTGTTTGTTGCTATTACTTAGTTTGTTTCGTTGTTTGTTTCGTTGTTTGTTTCGTTGTTTGTTTCATTGTTTGCTTCGTTGTTTGTTTCATTGTTTGCTTCGTTATTTCGTTAGTGTATTATTTCGTTTTTTCGTTAGTTTACTATTTCGCTAGCTTTTTATCTGTGAGAATGTTTTGTTCCTTGGCTAATCTTTCACGGCGCTTCTGAATGAATTCAAGACGTTTTTCTTCATTCATTTTACGTGGTTCGTTTTTTGTTACTAGTTTGCTTGGGCGTTTGGCTAATAATTCTTGGCGCTTAGCTTTGGATACCTTATTGACAGAATTAGCTTGTTGGCGGTCACGACGCTCTTGCAAGAATTGTTGGCGCTTTGATTCAGTTACTTCATTTTTGGGGTTGCCAACTTTTTTTCGTTCTAAAGTTACATCTTCCACACGGTCGTCACGTTTATTCTTTACTTGCGCTTGACGCTCACGACGCTTTTGTAAGAATTCTTGGCGTTTGCTATCATCTGCTTTTTGGACGACTGGTACCCCATTTAAGCGCTCCTGACGTTTTTGTATGAACTCCTGGCGCTTAGCTTCATCTACACGCTTCATGCTTCTATTTGCTTTTAGTCTCTCTTGACGCTTAGCTAAAAATTCTTTGTGCTTCTCTTCGTCAGCTTTTTTAACAGTTGCAGTTGCTTCTTTCATCCTTTTGCGACGCTTTTCTAATATTTCTAGGCGCTTTTTTTCATCCATTTTTTTAGGATCTTGCTCACCGTTTAAGCGCTGACGTCTTTTTTCTAATAATTCCAAACGCTTTTCCTCACTTGCACGTTTGGGATTATATTGCTCATTAATCTTTTGACGACTCTTTTCAATAGCTATTTTAGTTGTATCTTTTTCACTCAATTTGAAAAACCTCTTTTCTAGTAGCTTACTAATATGGTATCATAGTCAATAAATATTATGAAACATTATAAGAAAATTTACAAAAAAAGCGCCTCTTAAGAATTTTCAGACTTATTTTCAGTGGAATTCTACTTATTTTTACATGAAATTTATAAAAATTTTTAAATATCCGTATGAAATCGCTTTAATCATTTGTATTCAAGAGCTTTTTTTAGTATTATTAAATAGATGACTTTATAAAAATGAACCTACCCCTCATAGTTAAACTCATGAGATAAAAGGTATCATTAAAAAGGCTTTGAAACGAGCCTATAGGTACAAAAAGTGGTAATAACTTCAAGTACCGTTAAAATCTGTGGCAAGATTACTATTAGAAGCAACTATTAACAATCTCCTACCACAGAACCTTACGACTATAATCGTGAGCGTTTCAGTATATAACTACTATGAACTACGAGGTGCTATTTTATGCTAAAAACTAGCTTGAATACAAAAGACATTTTACAAAAGCAATTCAAACACTCATTCCGTGGCTTTAATATAGAAGAAGTTGATCAATTCTTAGATATCGTCATCCGTGATTATGATGCTTTCCAAAAAGAAATCACATTCTTACAAGCTGAAAATGAACGTTTAGTTGCTAAAGTTGATGAATTATCAAGACAAGCCAAAGTATCAAAAACAACACGCACAACAGGAATTCCAACGACAGGTGTTACAAACTTTGATATTTTAAAACGATTATCAAACCTAGAAAAGCATGTTTTCGACTCAAAACTTGCGCCAGAATCACGTGAACAAGCGGATACACCAATATCCCCTACTTCTAATGATTCACTTGGAGAAACAAGAGTCATTAAACCATTATCATAATATTAATTTGTAAACTTTGAGTAATTGCGGTCTGCTAATGCAGGCTGAGGAAAGTCCATGCTCGCACAGGCTGAGATGCTTGTAGTGTTCGTGCTTAGCGAAACAATAAGCTAAGGCAATTTTATATTGACGGCAGAAAAAATGGCTACGGCTCATGCTATGCCAAAGTATTCTTGAAAGTGCCACAGTGACGAAGCATTATTGGAAACGATAATGGTGGAACGCGGTAAACCCCTCGAGCGAGCAACCCAAACATTTGGTAGGGGCACTCTTAATAGGAATTAAACGAAAAAAGAGGCACATTTTGTGTAGACAGATGATTACTGAAGCTAATTGCACCTGACAATTAGTGGAACAGAACATGGCTTATAGAAGTTTACAACAGGTTTGGTCTGAGAGCAATCTCAGACCTTTTTTAAGATTATTATGTAAAATTTTAATAAATAAGAAAACAGAAATGAGAGATTACTATGAAAAAATATCAATTAGTCGCTACTGCTGCTGCTGGTATCGAAGCTCTAGTCGGTAAAGAATTGCGCGATTTAGGGTATGAATGCCAGGTTGAAAATGGAAAAGCTTACTTTGAAGGAACAGATTACGACATTGCACGCACAAATGTCTGGTTACGTTCAGCTGACCGTGTAAAAATTATCTTCGGACGTTTCACAGCAAAAACATTTGACGAATTATTCGAACAAACAAAAGCATTACCTTGGGAAGAAATCTTACCAATCGATGCAGAGTTCCCAGTATCAGGAAAATCAGTTAAATCAACCTTATTCAGTGTTCCTAACTGTCAATCAATCGTAAAAAAAGCAATCGTAAATCGTATGAGCACAGCCTATTCACGTAAAACATATTTACCAGAAACAGGCGCTTTATACCCTATCGAAGTTGCCATCTTAAAAGATGTGGTAACCTTAACAATCGATACAAGTGGTACAAGTTTATTCAAACGTGGCTATCGTGTTGATAAAGGTGGCGCACCATTAAAAGAAAATATGGCCGCTTCCCTTGTCAAATTAACAAACTGGTACCCAGACAAACCATTCTATGACCCATGTTGTGGTTCAGGAACTATTCCAATCGAAGCTGCCTTAATCGGTAAAAACATCGCTCCTGGTATTAAACGTAACTTTGCTGCAGAAAAATGGACCTTCTTCAATAAAGACGCCTTCCCTGCTGCACGTAAAGAAGCACGTGAAGCCATCCGCCACGATGTCCAGTTAGATATCTTAGGTTGCGATATTGACGCTTCAATGATTGAAATTGCCAAACAAAATGCTATTAATGCTGGCGTTGCTGATCAAATTACTTTCAAACAAATGCAATTAAAGGATTTCCGCACTACCAAAACAAATGGTGTTATCGTGGCTAACCCGCCATATGGTGACCGTATGTTAACGGAAGAACAAGCCCACCAAATCTATCGTGATATGGGCCAAACATACAAACCATTAGAAACATGGAGTAAATATATCCTAACAAGTGACTTAACATTTGAAAATCACTATGGTCAAAAAGCCACTAAAAAACGTAAATTATACAATGGGGCAATCCGTACAGACTTATTCCAATTCTGGGGTAAACGTCCACCGCGTCCAAAAAAAGAAGATTAAACGCTAATTTTTGCATTACCTAGACTGATAAGCACATTTATTATCGGTCTTTTTTGTGTTTAAGAACGAAAAAACGTTATGAAAATAGCTAAACTCCTACAAATCCATTAAAAATGCCCACTCAAAGCTAGCTTTAAAAATCTAACTTTGAGTGGGCAGCCTATATTCATACTGAATCAGCTATTATGCCATTATTTATAAACTATTATCGGTTCACAATTCTAAACCAACGAACAGGATATTTATGTTCAGCCGTATATCCTTTTATCGGAGTTAGATAAATCCCATCTAATTTATAAGTACAATGCAAGATACTATTGTCATTATAAGCAATACCAGTATGCCCACCTGCACCTAGTGAATATCCTTCATTTCCTGAAATAAAGACATCCCCACGACGAATATCTCGGGCATCAATTTCCTTGAATAGGTATCCTTTTTCTTTATATAAGTTTTCAGTTGTTCCAGCATAGG
>NZ_FOGF01000083.1 GCF_900111135.1 Granulicatella balaenopterae
AAAAGAAATCTGAAAGATTTATATTAGGGCTTAGTGGACTTGTTTACCACACAAAAGAGGTAGGAAACATTTGTCAAGGAGAAAAGCGTAAGCGTACCTTGACTTTGTTTTCTATCTCTTTATACTTTCAGAGTCCAATTAAGCCATTATACTTATGCTTGGACAGCTTCTTCTGCAAATGATAAAGGTCGAATAGTTCTAGGTCTTACTGTTGTTTTAAAGCTGCATAATATACGTGCTCTGAAGTTGTCGAAATTAGTATACCCATAGCTGACACGCTTAATTGTCTTAATCTTATTATTTATCCCCTCTAAATGCCCGTTAGATAGCGTTAAATGGAGCGCATTTCCAATATAATCCTGATATCTTTCTAGTGTTTGAAGCGTTGATCTGATGTATTTTCGCAATGGTATTTTCTTACTTTCCATTAAATCAAATGAAAAAGCATCTGCATCATGATGTTTGATATCGTATTTTAAATCATTAATAATAGCGTATGCCTGCTCTAATTTTGGATTTAAGGATAATAGATAATCTACTTTTGTTTGTTCGCTAACCATACCTAAATATAAGCGATCAGTAAAATACTTATCGCATGATAATTCATCTTCATTTTTTAAGATTAGTTTCCAATCTTTCTTTAATTTACGCGCGTCTGAAGGTCTTGAATACTTAATACTATTCATTGTTTCAATTCTAATTCGGTTTAATGAACGATTTAAATGTTGAACAACGTGGAAGCGATCAATAACAATTTCTGCATTAGGGAAGCATTCTTCTACAACTCCCATATAAGGTGAATACATATCCATTGTCACGTACTTTACGTTTTTTCTAACCTCTAATGGATATTTAAGGAAGTGGTTAATCACATACCATTGTTGACGATTGCGAATAATGTCAATTGGTTCATGAGTTCTGCCATCGGCATAAATAAAACTCATTGAAGCAGTAACACATTTAACTGATTTAAACTCATCAAAAGATAATACTTCTGGTAAATAACTGAAATAATTATTAAAAGCATCTGCATTTTTACGTATAATACGGTTTACAGTATGCCAAGAAACATAGTGTCTTTCAGCAATATCTTTAATAGACTGTATTCTTTCTGCTTCTTGAGATATCTCAGCGTGTAAAGAATTAGAAATTTGGCAGTGTTTATTAACTAATGATGTTTCAGCTATAAAAGTAGCCTTACATTCTTTACAGCTAAATCTTTGTTTTTTTAGATTAATAATACAAGGGGAATTAATGATTTTATTATACTTTACGCTACACTTTGTAAAACTATGCTTAGTAATACTGTAATTTTCATTAACACAACCACATTTTGGACAGCATTTTGGCTT
>NZ_FOGF01000047.1 GCF_900111135.1 Granulicatella balaenopterae
ACTGAATGATTAACTCTTTATTTTTTTAAAAGCCAATAAGCACATAAAAAATAGGATCAATGATTTTACTCATCAACCCTATAAATTATAGAACCGATTTTTTAGCTGTTGTTGTTTTCATCACTCTTTTTTGAAATCTTTAGAATTTGGTGCTTCCATAAAGATGAAATATAAAATGTAGAACTGTATATGAGATTCGTACGCAGGGGTTTATAGGGGAATATTTTTTTGCGATTATTTCTCTACTTAATTTGTCGTTAACAGCAAGTGCAATTAATGATAAAAAATATTATCAATAATAAAAGAATTGTATGTTTTTGCACTAATGATAGTGAGAGGATTTTGTATTGATAAAA
The DNA here is from genome assembly GCF_900111135.1 of Granulicatella balaenopterae. GTDB lineage: Bacteria > Bacillota > Bacilli > Lactobacillales > Aerococcaceae > Granulicatella > Granulicatella balaenopterae. The sequence continues at coordinate 357 of NZ_FOGF01000047.1, forward strand.
CAAGTAATGGAATATATAGTTAAGTTGTAAGCGGTACCGCTTCGGAAATGGAGGCATTAGGAATGGATATCCAATTAAGCCAACGTGAAAAAGAAATTTTGTTACATTTGTTATACATACAAGAGTGGACAACATCAAAAACTTTATCAAAAAAATTTAATATTAGTATAAGAACGGTAAAGTATGACATTGCTAATATAAAGGAATGGTTAAAGTTTCAAGGATATATATTAGAAACTAAACGTGGGCAAGGTGTATGTGTAGATATATCTAAAAAAGAAAGAAAAAAAATAATAGACTTAGTGTTACAATCTACCGAGACAGATATAGGGATTAATCCTCAATTAAGACAAATGAGAATAATTGTTTTGTTATTAGAAGCATCCAATGATATTACTAGCGAAGATTTAAGTAATGAAATTTATGTATCTAAAAAAACAATCTTAAATGATATTGATGTAATAGAAGAAGAGTTATTAGGGTCGAACCTTAAATTATGTAGAAAAAATGGAAAAGGTTTTTCGATACAAGGGAATGAACTTGATAAACGTTTATTATTGGAACGTATTTTTCATAATGAAATCTCTGAATATGATCTTTATCAAATTTTAAGAAAAGTAACGGATAACGATACTAAATTAGATATATACGCAAAAATAGGCTATGAATATCAAAAAACTAGCGAAAAAGTAATTGGAATATTGAATGGAATTTTACAAACAGGTAGTTATAGTAGTTTAAGTGATAATGATATTTTATCATTAATTACTCGAACAACAATATCAATTAATCGATTGAAGCAATGCTGTAATATTGGTGATTTCAAATTATTGGATATAGAAAAAAATATGGAAATATATAATCGCTTATCATATGTTTTTATTTCAAAAGTATTTACAGCATATGATTTACCGCTTTTTATGAATGAGTTTAACTATATAAATAGTATTTTGAAACCGAGTGAGGATAAATTAGATATAAAGACTATTACCCAAACAATTATTAATCAAGTTTCAGAAAAAATGGGTTTTCCGTTTAATAAAGATAGGGTATTGTTTACAAATTTGTTTGCACATTTATCATTAAGATTATCAAAAGGTAATATATTTGTTAATGAGTTTAATCCGTTTACTTTTGATATAAAACGTAAATATCCTAATTTAGTAAATGTATTAAAAAAAGTGTGTGAAGATGTTTTGTGTACAGTAGATGTTGGGATAAGTGATTCATCTGTAGTATATATAGCTCTCCATTTTTTAGTTGCATATGACTCTTATGAAGAAAAAAGAAATTTAAAAGTATTATATGTGTGTTCTACAGGTGTTGGTGTTACTAGTCTTATACATAATAAAATTAACGAATATTTTAATGATTTGGAAATAGTTGATTTTTCATCAGTTTTAGAGGTAAATGATAAGATTGAAATGAATTCACCAGATATTATTATTAGTATATTTCCTTTAAATGATGTGAGTGTTCCAGTAATTAAAGTAAATCCACTCCCCACTTCAGAGGATATTCATAATATTAAAACTATAAAAGAAGAAATATTAAAAAACAATGAACTCCAAGTAAGTAGAATTGAAGCAGTAAAGGATGAAATAATTAATATACCACCTGATAATACACAAGAAATTATGGGGATTGCATTTATTGTATATCAAAAATTAGTGAAAATTTTCAATCCATACATGTCTCAAATGTTGAAGGATTCATTTTTATTACATGTGTTTTTAATGGTTAATAGAATTTGTTCTAATAAACAATATCATAGTATGTTTTTACCAAATAAAATTTCAGATATAGAACAGAATATTATTTTAGAAATAAAAAAAATTATGAAAGATAATAAGTTGCTAATCGATGAGTCAGAGATTGAAGCGTTATTACAATATATTAGATATTAGAGGTGAAAAATGAAAATTCCAGAGAGTATTGAATTAAAAATTGAAGAAAAAGAAAACAAAGAAACCTTATTAAAGGTAATGGAAATCATTTTAAATGAATATGAAAAAGAAGACATTATTTCAACGGATTTACAATATGATATTTTATTAAATCATTTAAATGAAATGATTATTAGATCTAAATCCGGCATAAAAATACCATCAGTGGATGCTGAAATGTTTAGTGAAGTATCAGCTAATTCTATTGATTTATCAAAAAGAATTGTAGAACAAATTGGTAATTTACCAACTGATGAAATTTATGTATTATCTATTCATTTTGAAACTAGTAGACAAAATATTAAGGAGGATTAATTATGATTACAGTAGTTATTGCAGATAGATTAGGAAAAGGACAAAATGTTGCTAAAGGAGTAGAAATGGCAGGTGGACGTGCTGTCGTTGTTCCAGGTGTAGGCGCAGATATGAAACTTGGAGATGTTATGCAAGCTGAAAATGCGGATATGGGTATTTCTTTTTGTGGTAGTGGTGGAGCAGGTGCGTTAACAGCCTCTACTAAATATGGATATCCTGAAAAACATGGTATGAGATCAGTTCAAGAAGGTATTACAGCAATTCAAGAAGGTAAAACAGTTTTAGGATTTGGTTTTATGGATACAGAAGAACTTGGACAAAAATTAACAGAAACATTTATTGAAGTTCATAAAAAATTAAAATTTATTTAGGAGATAGCTATGTTACAAGAAATAATACAGACTGTTGAACTTAGTGGAAAAGGCGAAACTAAAAAAAGTGCAGTAGCAAGCGCCTTAAATAAAATTCAAAGCAAGATTTTAAAAGATAGTGAAGATGCAATTTTAAGAATTGAACCTTTAGAAATTAAATCAATTACAATATCAAAAAAAGTCACTCGTGAAAAGTTTTTGTTTATTTTTTTTCCAAGAGACAAAGAAGAATATTATGTTGATTTAGTAATTAGTGTGAAAATCATAAAAATTAATATTTCAGATATCAAGGTAGAAAATTAATAATATTGGAGGAGTGTATATGTTAATAATCATAATTAAATCAATTATTATCGGTGCTTTATTAGGATTTTCAGCAAGTATGGGAGCGGCAAGAATGTTTCACGCACCTAAAACACAAGGCTTGGGTGCATTTAGAACATTAGGAGAAATGAATGCCTGTGAAGGAGATGCAGCAGCGCATTTCTCATTTGGATTAGGATTTTTCTTTAATGCGTGGGCTTCCGCTGTAGGTGCTGGTGCATTTACACAAGATTTAACTCACAGAATTATACCTAACTGGGCGACAGCAGCACTATTAGTTAAAAATAAAAATTTAGAAGAAACAATGCATAATCCTAAGAAAATGGGGATTGTAGGAGCATTTATTGGAGCTGCAGTAGTAACATTTTTAAATGCAACATCAGCAGCAATTCCATCTGCATTACAAGTAACGGCGGTAGCAGTTTTAGTTCCAGCAGCCACACTATTAATCAATATCGTAATGCCAGTTATCTTTTGGTTAGCTGCATTAGATGCGGGTACTAGAACTGGTTTCTGGGGAACATTATTCGGAGGAATGGCTCAAATTATTATGGGGAATGCAGTTCCTGGTGTAGTGTTAGGAATTTTAATTGGAAAAGGTGTTGATGATTCAGGTTGGAATAGAGTTACTAAAAGTATTATGTGTGCTATTGTATTATTATTTGTCTTCAGTGCATTCTTTAGAGGATTTGACATTAGATTTATTGAAAGTTTAGGAATTGATGTACCAGGTTGGTTAGATAATTTACATAATCAATTTAGTGTTTAGTCTAAAAATATTGAGGAGGTAAAGATAATGGAAGAAGTTACAATTGAATTTGAACAAAATCATGAAGAAAAAAGTTTTTGGTATGCAGATTGGGCATTTCCAATCGTTGTAGGATTATTATCATCTGCTGTATTTGCAGGAACACATATGTATATTGTACATGGGGTAGGAGCTTTCAATGAAGTTTCTATTGTTGCAATGTTAAAAGCTGGATTAGATGGGGGATCATTTGGAGCAGCTGCAGCATTTGGAGCAAGTTTCTTATTTGCGCGTGTATTAGAAGGTTCATTAGTTGGGATTCTAGACTTAGGTGGATCAATTTTAACAGGTGTTGGTATTGGGATTCCAGCAATTTTCTTGAGTATGGGAATTACGGCACCAACAAATAATTTCCCATTAGCATTACTTGTAGGGTTTGGTTTAGGATTAGTTATTGGCGGTGTAATTATTCTTATCAGAAAATATACTATTAATCAATCTAATTCAACTTTTGGAGCTGACATAATGATGGGTGCTGGTAACTCAGCAGGTCGTTTTTTAGGACCACTAATCATTTTGAGTGCAGCACAAGCATCAATTCCAATTGGAGTAGGGGCTATTGCAGGAGCTTTAGGATTTTATGTATTGAAAAAACCAATTGCCGGAGGAGCTATTATTGGAGCTATGATTTTAGGTGCATTTTTCCCAGTAGTAATAGGAGGTTAATACATTATGACAACAATATTAATTAAGAATGCTAAAACTGTTAATAATGAGTTAATAGATATTTATATTGTAAATAATAAAATTAAAGAAGTTGCAGCGAAAATTGATATTGATGCAAATCAAACAATCGATTTAAAAGGTATGTCATATGTGTCAGCAGGCTGGATAGATAGTCATGTTCATTGTAATGCTGAATTACCACTATATTATGATTCACCAGATGAAATAGGGTACAAAAAAGGTGTTACAACGGTTGTTGATGCAGGATCAAATGGGATATTAAATATTGAAAAATTTTTAGATAATGTTTCAATTTGCAAAACTAATGTGTATGCACTATTAAATATTTCTGAAAGTGGCATTGTTAGACAAGATGAATTATCAGATTTAAATAATATAAAACCTGAATGGATTAAAAAAATGATTCAAAAACATGCTGATAAAATTATTGGATTAAAAGCAAGAATGAGTGCAAGTGTTGTTGGAGATAATGATATAGAGCCTTTAAAACTTGCAAAGAATATTCAAAAAGACAATCATAATCTTCCCTTAATGGTTCATATTGGTTCTGCACCACCTTCTTTAGAAGCAATTCTTGAGTTATTAGATAAAGGGGATATTGTTACGCATTGCTTTAATGGTAAGAAAAACGGCATTGTTAGTAGTCAAAATGAAATTAAAGATTTTGTGAAAAAAGCTTATAATAAAGGAATTATTTTTGATATTGGACATGGAACGGATAGTTTTAATTTCAAAGTTGCAGAAATTGCTATTAAAGATCATATTAATGCGACGACAATTAGTACGGATATATATCATAAAAACAGATTAAACGGACCTGTTCATGATATGGCTACAACATTAGAAAAATTAATAGCAGTTGGATATGATTTAGGGAATGTAATTGATAAAATTACAACTTTTCCAGCCGAAGTATTACATTTAGCTAATAAAGGTAAATTAGAAGCAGAGTATGATGCTGATATTACAATATTTGATGTTGTTAATAAAAAAGACATTTTAATAGATTCTAATGGCAATATTAAGGAAACAACTATAAAGATTGTTCCTAAAAAGGTTCTTATAGGAGGAATAGTATATGACTTATGATCCATATAAAAAATATCATTTGAATAAAGTTATTAATGCTTCAGGAAAAATGACAATATTAGGAGTTTCAAAACTATCAGAGAGTACAAAAATAGCTCAACAGTATGGAGGAAGCAACTTTTTTGAAATGGATGATTTATTAGTGAAAACTGGTAACTATATTGCAGATTTATTATCATGTGAAGATGCAACAATTGTATCATCCGCTTCTGCTGGTATTGCATTATCAGTAGCAGGTTTAATTGGGAAAGGAAGCTTGTATCATTTATACCACCCATATTCAAACAGAATATTGAAACGTGAGATTATTATTCCGAAAGGTCATAATGTAGATTATGGGACAGCTGTTGAAGTAATGATTGAGCAAGGTGGAGGGACTGTTGTGGAGGCAGGTTATGCAAATATGTGTACTGCTGATCATATTATAAGTCAGGTAACAGATAATACAGCAGCTATTCTATATGTTAAAAGCCATCACACCGTTCAAAAAAGCATGTTATCTGTTGAAGAAGCTATTGCTGTAGCAAAAAAAGTAAATATTCCAATTATTATAGATGCAGCAGCAGAAAGTGATATTAAAAAATATGCAAAAATGGGTAGCGATTTAGTAATCTTTAGTGGTGCAAAAGCTATTGAAGGACCTAGCTCAGGTTTAGTATTTGGTAATCAGAAAGCTATTCAATGGGTTAGATTACAAAGTAAAGGAATCGGACGCTCAATGAAAATTGGTAAAGAAAATATTTTAGGTTTTTCTCAAGCAGTAGAAGACTATATTTTAAATGGTAGTGAAGATGGAGAATCGATGAAAATGAGATTACAACCATTTTTAGATAAATTAAATAATATAGATGGCATTGTAGCTTCTGAAAGTCAAGATCCAGCTGGTAGAGAAATTTATAGAGCTAAAGTACAACCAATGAAGCGTAAAACAGCATCGGAACTTGTTAATCAATTGACGGATGGAAGTCCAGCAATTTATACAAGAAATTATTTAGTGAATCAAGGGATTATTGAATTCGATATTCGCGCAGTAAATAAAGAAGAAATGGATTGCATAGTGGAAAAAATTACTAAAATAATGAACAGTTAAAAGGAGAACATTTATGGAAACAACTATGAATAAAAAACCTCAATTTTATCAAGGAAGAATTTGTTTAAACGTCCTAGCAAATTCATTAGAAAATGCTAAAGAGTGTTATGAAGCAGCAGAAGGTAATGTTGTATTAGGAGTTTTATCTAAAAATTACGCTACTGATGCAGCTGCTTTAAAAGATATGGCTATGTATCAAAAAGAAGTTAATAATGCCTTATCAATTGGTTTAGGTGCTGGAGATCCTAATCAAAGTGGAATGGTGACGAGATTAGCTAAAGAATTACATCCTCAACATGTAAACCAAGTATTTACAGGTGCAGGAACTACAAGATGTGCGTTAGGGCAAAACGAAACATTCGTCAATGCTTTAGTATCGCCAACAGGAAAAGTAGGTTATGTTAATATTGCCACAGGACCGTTAAGTTCGTTATCAGAACCAACAGAAATTCCAGTAGCCACAGCAATTGCATTATTAAAAGATATGGGAGCAAGTTCTATTAAATATTTCCCTATGAAAGGGATAAAACACATTGACGAGTTCAAATTCATTGCTCAAGCATGTGCTGAAAATGATTTCGCTCTAGAACCAACAGGTGGCATTGATTTAGATAATTTTGAAGAAATTATTCAAATTGCTTATGATGCAGGAGTTAAAGAAATTATTCCTCACGTATATTCGTCTATTATTAATCCAGAAACTAAAAATACTAATCCAGAAGATGTTAAAACATTAATGGAGATTGTAAAAAAAGTTGTTAAGAAATAAGTTTTATTCCCTCTAAAGTTAGACTACAAATCTAGCTTTTAGGGGGATTTTTTTGTGGGTACATATGGGTATGAATTAAAAAGAAAACGAGTTTGTAGCATTGTAGATGAAAAAAGTGTTACTCATACTGCTGCTAATTTCCTTAAAGATTTAGATAAAAAATTTTGGTTTAGTATAAAAACAGTTCAAACAGACAATGGTAGAGAATTTACCAATGATATGAATCAAACCGAACAATTAAGTTATTTTGAGCGAGTATTAAAAGTTAAAGGTATTCAATACAAAAAAACACGACCATATTCTCCGTGGCAAAATGTGAAAGTAGAACGTAGTCATCGAGTAGATGGAGAACGTTTTTATAATAAAGCATTCAAATCGCTAGATGATTTGATTAACAAGCATAAACGATATATCGAAAGAGGAAATAATGTTGCTAGAAAAATATTAGGCTTTAAATCAGCTAATCAGGTGAACGAAGAATTTTGGCATTGTATGGCTTAACAGATTGTAAAAGTCTTTTTGTATAGGTAGTAAAGCCCCGCTACGCTTTCCGGCTTAACAACCTATAAAAGACTTTATTTAAAAGAGCAAGCTATTCAACAAAAAATGAATGTGAATTAGGTCGGTGCGTTACAAATGTTTGACTTCTCTAGATCTAGATTATCAAAAATGATATTTTTATCTGGAATATTTAATAAAGTTCGTGTACAATTATTATTATTAGGCATCTGAAGCCCTCCTTTATAAAGATTTAGACGATTTTATTATTGGGTATCAGATGTTTTTTTGTGTATAAAAAAATAAACGATGCCATTGAAGAATTTCTTCAACAACACCATTTATTGTAGAACCTTGAAAAATTACTATTTTTTATTTTAGTTAAATTATGTTTACCACTGGTCAAATGTAGATTTATCTGGAGCCCAGTGAACATCTTCTAAATAGTGGCGTACGTCATGTTTTTTGTTAGCTTTAAACAAATTTAAAATGACTGTGTGTTCATCATTAGTTTCGTTTAAAATAGACTGAATTAGTTCGGGGTTTGTATATAAAAAAGCTTTGCCAATAAAGAATTTCTTACGATTGTCTAATTCTTTAGCGATAGTTTTATTGGGACATTTCTGGATATAAACATTATGAAATTCTTCCTGAAGTTCATTGTATTTTGTATACAGTTTATTAGAAATTGCTGCGTACATACTTGAAATCAAGAAATTCATGTTTGCATAATCTTCTTCATCTAATAAATCACATGTTAGTTCAGCTACTTTTCCATCTAAAACGCCGATTAATTGATAGATTTCTCGCATTTCTGTAACTGTATAGTTTTTTAAAGTGAACCCCTTATTCGGCATACGCTCCACGATTCCAGTAGCGGATAATTCTAGTAATGCTTCTCGCACTGGAGTTCTACTGAGACCAATATGTTCAGCAATAGTTGTTTCAATCAAACGGTCTCCTTTTTTTAAATTTCCCTTAGTAACTTCTTCAGAAATAAATTTATAAACGATATCTTTAGGTATCATAAAGATCAATCCTTTCTTAACTATATTGTACAAGATAAAATTGTAAAAATAAATAAATAAAAAAATAATAAAAGAAAACGCTTGCTCTTTATAATTGTATATTGTATACTAAATGTGTAATAAAAATATATTAAAAGAAAGAAGGAATTGCAATGTTTAAAAATGTTATTGTTCGTGTACCATCACAAAGTATTTCAGAAGGTTTAACTAGTGCTAATGAAGGTAAACCAATATATAGTAAAGCGTTAATGCAACATGAAAATTATGTCAGTGCTTTAACTAAAACAGGTGTTAATGTAACTGTTTTAGAACCGCAAGATGAATTTCCAGATGCTTGTTTCGTAGAAGATGTTGCGTTATGTACTTCAAAATGTGTTATTATTACTCGTCCGGGAGCTGAAACACGCCGTCAAGAAGCAGCGCTACCAGATATGTTAGAAGCTTTGAAAAAATTCTATACAAATGTTGAGTATATTACGGAACCTGGAACAGTTGAAGCTGGAGATATCATGATGGTAGGGGATCACTTCTACATTGGCTTATCTGCAAGAACTAATGAAGCAGGAGCTAAACAAATGATTGAAATTTTAGAAAAATATGGATTATCAGGCCAAATGGTTGAAATGGATGAAATGCTTCACCTTAAAACAGGCTTAGCTTATTTAGAAAATAATAACTTACTAGTCGCAGGCGAATTTAAAACTAAAGAAGAATTTGCAGACTTTAATAAAATTGAAATTGACTTAGATGAAGCATACGGCGCTAACTGTATTTGGGTTAACGATTATGTAATTGTTCCCGAAGGATATCCTAAAGTTCAAGCTAAAATTGAAGCATTAGGCTATAAAGTTTTAGTAGTAGATACATCTGAATTCAGAAAAATTGATGGTGGTTTAAGCTGTCTATCATTACGTTTCTAGTCTGAAAAATTTTGAGGCTGCAAAATATATTTTGTTTTGTAGCCTTTTTATGTATCAAAAATTAGGGGGTAATCATATGAATAAAATAAGATTTCCACGAATAATCATTAATAAAGAGAAGTTAATTCACAATATGAATACAGTTGATTTTGTTTGTCGGTCAAATAATATTACAGTAAGTGGTGTTATTAAAGGTGTAAATGGAAATTCATTGGTTTTAGAGTGCTTTTTAGCTTCGAATATTAAACACCTAGCTTCATCACGCTTGAATCAATTACGTGCTATTAAAGAAGTTTCACCATCGACACATACCTTAGCTTTGAGAGTTCCTATGCTGACAGAATTAGAAGAATTAGTGGAAGTTGCTGATTGTAGTTTGAATTCGGAAATAGTTACGCTAAAAGAATTGCAAAAGGTATCTGCTTCAAAAAATATTAAGCATGAAGTTTTGTTGATGGTAGATTTAGGAGATTTACGTGAAGGCTTTTTTAATGAAGAAGAATTGTTTAAAGCAGCTTTATTTGTTGAAAGTGATTGTCCTAATTTGATTTTAAAAGGTATCGGAACAAATTTGGGATGTTATGGATCAATTGCACCAGATAATAAAAATTTAGGACGATTGGTATCTTTAGCGCAAATTATTGAAAGTAAAATTAAGCGCAAATTAGAATGGGTTTCTGGAGGTGCTACAACCTCATTACCTTTAGTTTTAAAAGATGAAATGCCACAAGGGATAACTCATTTACGTATTGGTAACGGAATTTATTTACGTGATTTGGAAAGGTATTTTGATTACACTTTTGACGAAATGTATAGTGATGCTTTTGAACTTCAAGCACAGGTAGTCGAAGTGCATGAAAAACCAAGCTATCCAATCGGAACAATTTCTGTAGATGCATTTGGTAATAGTCCGGAATATATAGATATTGGGATGCGTCAACGTGCATTATTAGGGATGGGTCGCCAAGGTATTGGAGATATGACAAAATTATTACCATTAGATTCAGATATTCAAGTCATTGGAGGTAGTAGCGATCATACAATTTTAGATATTACTGATGCTAAAGAAGTTATTAAAGTTGGTGATATTGTTACTTTTAATATTCAATATGAAAACTTATTATATGGGTTTAGTTCAGAGTATGTTGAAAAAGTTATGATATAAAGGGGGAATATGTGATGTCAACCAAAGAGAAAAAAGTCGGTCTATTAGGTTTAGTAGCTTTAACAGTTAGTTCTGTTGTAGGTGGGGGAGTTTTTAACTTAATGAGTGATATGGCAAAATCTGCTTCAGCTGGACCTACAACGATTGCATTAATTATTTCAGGAATTGGTATGGGGATTTTTGTACTTTGCTTACAACACTTTAATGAGAAATTACCTGAATTAGATGCTGGTATTTATAGTTATGCAGAAGCAGGTATGGGAAGCTTCGTTGGCTTTAATAGTGCGTTAGGTTATTGGCTATCAATTTTCTTAGGGAATGTTGCCTTGGGTTCGTTGGCATTTAGTGCTTTAGGATATTTCTTTCCAATCTTTGGTGATGGTTCTAACTTGGCTTCTGTGATTGGAGCATCATTGTTATTGTGGATAATGCACTTTACAATTTTAAAAGGTGCCAATTTCGCAGCTAATATTAATGGGATTATTACAATAGCTAAATTAATTCCACTTGCAATTTTTATTTTAACGTTAATAATAGCTTTTGATGCAGATTTGTTTTCAGCAAATTTTTGGGGTACGGTTAACAATGATTTTATTTGGGCAGAAGTAGGACCACAAATTAGTAAAGCAATGGTTTCTGCAGTTTGGGTATTCGTAGGTGTTGAAGGTGCGGTAGTGTATTCAGCTCGTGCAAATAATAAACAAATTGTTGGTCGTGCTATTATTTTAAGTTTTGTGATTATTACGTCGATTTATTTATTAGCAACAGTATCTAGTTTTGCTGTATTGACTCAACCTGAATTGGCTAATTTAGATAAACCAGCGATGGCTTTTGTTATGGAGTCGGTTGTTGGTAAATGGGGTGCGATGTTAATTAATGCAGGTGTTGCTATCTCAGCAATCGGTTGTTGGTTTGCTTGTACAATGTTTAGTGGTGAAATTTTATATCAAGCAGCGAAGGATGAAGTTTTCCCTAAGTTCTTCTTAAAAGAAAATAAATATGCAGCACCAACTACAGCTCTTTTGGTAAGTAATGGATTGGTTCAATTTTTCTATTTATCATTATTAATTAATGACCGTGCTTACAACTTTATGGCTTTATTAGCATCAAGCACGATGTTAGTTCCATATTTCTTCGTGTCATTGAGTTATGCTAAGTTATCTTGGAAATGGGATGAAAAAGTATCTAAAAATGTTTTTTTAGGGATCATTTCAACAATATACATGGCGTATTGTATGTATGCTTCTGGATATACTTATATATTAGTAACAACTTTACTATTTGCTCCAGGAATGTTGTTATATATTACTGCAAGAAAACAACATAATAAGCAGGTGTTTAATAAAGCAGAATTTATTGGAGCTATTTTTGTAATAGTGGGAGCAGTTCTAAGTATTTATTTAATGCTTAATGGAACGATTGATGTAACGAATATGTAAAATATAAAAAATTATCTAAATTTTCTCTCGAGGCTAAAGTATTTATTATTTTACCATTGAGAGTTTTTTTTAAGACCAAATCAGTTGAATTTTATTTAGTGAATATAAAAAGCGAAGAGGGTATATGATATGCCTCCTGTCAAGTAGACAGGTTAAATATCTAAAATAAAGTGTAAGTAACGATCACACTGATTTGTGTGGTCGTTTTTCTATGCGTTCCATTGTTCTTTGTACTTTTCAATTCTTTTATTATGAGCAATAGGATACTCATTACTTGTTGCGCCGAATAACGCTTCATTCCTAACTTCTAAAGGTGTTTTACAATGATATCTGTCCTGAGGTCGTTCTGTAGAATAAAATCGTATGTAATCATTGATTGCATACCTTAAAGATTCTTCGTCTGTGATTTTATAAAGTTGATACATTTCAGTTTTTATGATAGCCCAAAATCCTTCTGTTGGAGCGTTATCTATACAGTGTCCAACTCTAGACATCGATTGCACCATTTCTTGATTAATTAGTTTTCTTCGAAAGACTTTACTCGTATACTGGAAACCTCTATCGCTATGGAAAATAGGTTTTGCGTCTGGGTTCGCTTCAATTGCTTTATCAAATGTCTTAAAAACCAATCTATTATCATTTCTACCACTAATAACATGCGCAACAGGGTATCTATCATATAAATCTAAAATTGCACTTAAATAGAGTTTCTTTTGCGTTCCTGGTATTTTGAATTCTGTTACATCTGTTGCCCATTTTTTATTGGGTGCAGAAGCATAGAAATCTCTTTTTAGTAGATTTTCTGCAACAGCTTGTGGTGTTGAAGGCAAATATTTCTTCTTTTTCTTTCGTATAACAGAATGAATATTTAACTTTTTCATAATTCTATGAACACGTTTTTTGCTATAGTTAGTATGATTAAAATGATTAATCCAAGAAGTCATTCTTCTATAGCCTAATATATGATTGAAACGTGTATCATACTCTCTAATAAGATTAGCCAGTTCAATATTTTCTTGTTCTTGAATTGGGATTTCTCTATGCAACCACTTATAATAACCAGCTCTGGAAATAGACAACTGCTTACACATCCAGTTTATGCTCCATCCCTTGTTTTCATAGAAATATTTAATAGCCATATATTTTGATGCGTAACGTTGTTTACCAAGACTCACATCCTTTCGAATTCTTTCACTTTTTTTAACAACTGTACCAACATATCATTTTCTTCAAGTTTACGTTTTAAGCGCTTGTTTTCTCTGCGAAGACGCTCTAATTCATCTACTTCATCGTCTGTTTTATGACGGCCACGTTTGTCGATTAATCCTTCTTCTCCAGTTGTATCATATTTCTTTACCCATGTATAAACTTGATTGTACGAAACCTCAAATATACTAGCTGTACTTTTGTAATCTCTGTTATGTGATAAACAGTACTCTACAATTTCTTTACGTTCTTCTAAAGTTGTCTTTCTTCTTGCTTCTGCCATATAGACCTCCTGTTTAGGAATATAATCCTTAAGTTCTCTATTGGCATTATACAATAAAACCCACTTACGAAGTGTCTCTTTTGAAGGAATTCCATATTTTGTAGCGATGGATTGTAGACTCCCTTTTCCTTCTAAATATTCTTCAACAATACGGATTTTTTCGTCACGATAATAGGTTCGATTTCCTTTAGGTTTAATAAAGGCATTTGCACCTAACTCTTGATATCGCACAATCCATTCACCAAGAATTGATCTAGAACGAGATTCATTAAAATGAATACCGTATTTTTGACAGATCTCTCTCTGTGATAATATTCCTTCAAAATATTCTTTGCATGCTGCTATCTTTATTTCTGTCGTATATTTATCCATAAAAAAAATCCCCCTTAAATAGATTTGGTTATTTACCTTGTCTACTTAAGGGGAATTATATCGATAATTGAATATTATTTTTTATTCTTTATACTCATCTTAAAATACCACCTTTGTGTTTCTATAATTTTTATTTTATCACTTACTCCATATTCACAACTATCTAACGAAAAATATTATTTCGTTTATTTTTATTACTTTTGCATATTTATTTTCAATTCATTATGCTTAAAATATAATTATTCCTAATAAAATAGATTGTTATGTGTATTTTTTACAAAATCAATAATTCGTCAAAAAATTGTAAAGGAAAGTGTTTATAAATTATCTAAACTATATATAATTCACTTCCATAGTAGTTAAAGATGAGTTATTCGTTGTAATTTTTTTATAAATATGGTATTTTTATTTTTACTAAAATAGTTCAATAAGTTTTTCGGAGTAATAGCTAATTTTTTTATGTAATACATGAGAATATTTTAAAATTAGTGCCAAGAAATCTTCGAAGATTTAGCTTCGTGGGATGAATTGTTGTATCAAGATTTTTTTATAATCCTTATCGAGGTAGATAAAATGAATGATTGGAAAAGTGGAAGCCATCATAACTATTTGTTACAATATCATCTAATTTTTGTATGTAAATATAGAAAACGATTGCTATCAAATAAGTATATAACAGATAATATCAAGTTATTATCACAAAAAATATGCAATAAACATAAGGTTGTCATAAAATATATCAAACAGAAAGGAGAAAGAGTAAAATAATAGAGAAAAAGCAAGAAAAAAGTAGCGAAATTACATAGACATATATCGAACCAAAGACTAGATTTCTTACATAAAGAATCAACAAGGATAGCCAACTTGTATGAAGTCGT
>NZ_FOGF01000089.1 GCF_900111135.1 Granulicatella balaenopterae
AACAAATATAAACGTTATTGGAAATTATTATTAGCGAAGACGGAAACATTGGATTCTTATACTTATAGCAGATATCCGTTATTTGATTGGATGACTAATACATGTGGCATTGTTGATTATTTATTAGAACAATCTGAAGAGTTAAAAGCCACTTATCGAATTGCACATCAATTACGTGATGCATTAGCTGATAAGGATTTCGAACAATTTAAAGTAGCTTTAATTGAAGCAAAGCATTCACCTATATCTATTGTTGATTATTTATTAGAACAATCTGAAGAGTTAAAAGCCACTTATCGAATTGCACATCAATTACGTGATGCATTAGCTGATAAGGATTTCGAACAATTTAAAGTAGCTTTAATTGAAGCAAAGCATTCACCTATATCTATTGTTGATTATTTATTAGAACAATCTGAAGAGTTAAAAGCCACTTATCGAATTGCACATCAATTACGTGATGCATTAGCTGATAAGGATTTCGAACAATTTAAAGCAGCTTTAATTGAAGCGAAGCATTCACCTATATCTAAAGGTTTACGCCGTCTTATTCGTACATTTACAAAGCTATTACCATATATTGAGAATACCTTTAACTATCCTTATACTAACGGACCTATCGAGGGATTAAACAACAAAATCAAAGTATTAAAACGAAATGCCTATGGCTATAGAAACTTCGAACACTTTAAAGCTAGAATCTTCTTAATGATGAAATTATATGCTCCAGATCCAAAAAAACAAACATTACAGCATAAAGCTGCATAAGTATTATCGAAATAAATATCGTAACATAATAACAATTTATGCAATTAAAACAACAAAAAACATATATTAGTACATTCAGCTGATAATTATAGGAACTGTACTCACTTGAGCACTAAAATTTTTTAATGATGGAAATATACAATAAAAAAGTAAAAAAAGAAATCATACAGATAATACTGTATGATCTCTATTTCTACACCATCAACCCTATTTGACAAAGAGCCGGTTAATTTTATAATGATAGATAAACACTTAAACAAATAATTATCTATTATTATTTTTTATTTTTTTCTAAGAAAAGTAAGCTACTAGCAAAAGTAGTTAAAATTATTGCTAAAATCATTTGAACTGCATATGATTTGCTTGCTGTTACTGGTAAGCTATTACCTGGTTGTGGTTGACCTGAATCATTTG
>NZ_FOGF01000018.1 GCF_900111135.1 Granulicatella balaenopterae
AAGTATGGAGCGGACTAGTACTAATCGGTCGAGGACTTAACCAAAATATTGGTAGTCTCAAGAGTAATACTCTATGGTAAGTAATGGTAAGTAATACAGATTCAGTTTTGAAAGAGCAAAGCTTTTTTAAATAAAAGTGTGGTGATGATGGCAAGAAGGACACACCTGTTCCCATCTCGAACACAGAAGTTAAGCTTCTTAGCGCCGATAGTAGTTGGGGGTTTCTCCCTGCGAGGATAGGACGTTGCCATGCATATGATAGAAAGTTCAAGCAGAAATGTTTGAACTTTTTTGGTATTTTTTGAAAAAATTACTATTTCGGGTCGCTATTCAGTGATGATAAAGGTAAAATATAAGTGGCTGAAAGAGCTATAAATAATAGTTGTAAGATAGTATTATAAAATGAATTTTTTCTATAAAACAGATATATTTTCTTAAAATGAGAGTAATTTTTTTATAAGTTATTAGTATTTAATATTGGAAGATTTAAAGAAAAAGCGTATAATAGGAATTAAGAAAACGATTCTTGGAGGGGAAAATCATGAAACTGATCAATATTACGAATAGTCATTCTGAACTAGTGAAAGAGCAATTAGCGAATACAGATGCATCATTTGTAAAAGTATATTCTTTAGGTCAAACTACTGTTGTCTATACTGGTGCACCAACGCATCAAGATGTTCTTATCGTCAATCATAAAAGACGTATTAAAGAGACTGAGGTAGAGTATGTCGTTAAACGATTATTACATACGACTGTTGAAGGTCTTGATGTTATCTATTGTGATAATTGTGTTGAAATTTATATCCCTATTATTCAAGAAAAACCAGTTTTTGAATGAATAAAAAGCTCATTACTTACGCTTATACAGTGTGTAATGAGTTTTTTTATGTTATACTTAATAGTGCTAAATGAGAAAAGAAGGAGATATACATGTTATTTAAAAATTATGAATTAAAGCCATTTTTACAAGAGGCTTTAAAAGAGTTACATTTTACTACTGCTACACCGATTCAAGAGGAGATTATTCCTTTATTATTGGCTAAGAAGAATGTTATTGGGCAATCGCAAACGGGGACAGGGAAAAGTCATAGTTTCCTAGTACCATTAGTAAATCAAGTAGATCCTAATAAAGATTATTTACAGTTAGTAGTTACTGTGCCTAGTCGTGAGTTAGCGGAACAATTGGTATCGGTTTGTCAGCAATTAATTAGTAAGTCGGAACAGCCAATTCTTTTAGAAAAATGTATCGGTGGTACGGATAAGAAACGTCAAGTTCAAAAATTAGCAGCGCAACAACCGCATATCGTTATTGGGACACCTGGACGTATTTTTGATTTGATGAAGGAAAATGTTTTATTTGTACAACAAGTATCAATGATGGTTATTGATGAAGCGGATATGACATTTGATTTAGGTTTCTTAGCAACAGTGGATGATATTGCTTCACGTATGCCAAAACACTTACAAATGTCTGTCTTTTCTGCGACAATTCCAGAAAAAATTAAACCTTTCTTGAAAAAATATATGGGAAATCCAGTAATGGTTCAAATTGAATCAGAACAATTATTGTCAACAACTATTGATAATCAATTATTAGTAACAAAAGGTAAAAATCCTGATGAAGCTTTACTTGAATTAATGACGATGGGGCACCCATATTTAATGTTGATTTTTGCGAATACAAAGCAAAAAGTTGATGAGTTAACAAAATTAATTCGTTCTCGTGGATTGAAAGTGGCTGCTATTCATGGTGATATTCCTGCTCGTGAAAGACGCCGTATCATGAAACAAATTCAAAATATGGAATACCAATATGTTGTAGCGACAGACTTAGCAGCTCGTGGTATTGATATTGAAGGGGTATCTCATGTTATTAATGTGGAAATCCCAACAGAATTAGAGTTCTTTATTCACCGTGTTGGACGTACTGGTCGTAATGGTTTATCAGGAACAGCTATCACTTTCTATACACCGGATCAAGAAGAAAATATTCAAATTCTTGAAAAAAAAGGAATTGAATTTAAAACTGTTGAATTGAAAAAGGGTGAATTAGTAGAAAGTTACGATAGAAGACGTCGTGAAAAGCGTAAAGGCACGAATAAGCAAGAGTATGATGCTCGTGTTGGTGGTATGGTTAAAAAAGCTAAGAAAAAAATCAAACCAGGTTATAAGAAAAAATTAAACTTTGAAATTAAGCGTCAAAATCAAAAGAAACGTCGTGCAGCAAATACTAAAGGTGGCGGAAAGCGTAAATAAAGTAAGGGTTGAAGGATAGGGTGTATACTTTATCCTTTTTTATTATATGTTCGTTTTGGGGATAATGATTATATTTACTAGAAAATATAAGTGAATTCTTGAAGAAGATAAAGCTTAGGAGAGTTCTTTTTAATTGATTTTATAATTTCCTTTCTATAAAAAATACCCCCTCAAAGCTAGATGTGTATATCTAACTTTAAGGAGGTGGTACAAATTACTGTACAGATAGGCTATTTTAATTTTTTAGCAAGTTCTGTATTACCAATAATAAATTGAATAGCGCCCATAAAGACAATTAATTCAACTGATCCAAAATAATTAATTTGGAATAATCCTAGTAGCGCATAAATTATTACTGGGAATATGGATGAAGCGACTGTAATCTGCCAAATCGAGCGACCTTTATAAGGTGATTCATTTTTGAAAAGAATCATCATCAATAATTTTATCATTAATTTTAATAAAACTAAGATTACTAAGAAGAATAGTAATTGAACTACATAAAAACAAGCGATAATAAAAATTGTAAACATAAATGATTGTTGTTTAACAGTAGTCATTGTTTCTTTAAATGTTGAAGAGTTTAAGTCGCTAAGAGTATCATATGGGATATCCATTTGATTGATAGAAAAATCTAGAAAAATTTCATCTTTTAAGAAACCAACAGCAGGTGTTCCCATTTTAGCATCTAGTGCAATATCTTCTTTTGTTTTAGTGCCTGATGGATCAAAGATAAACGTAAATGAATCGGCTTTGTATAACAAACCTTTTGATTGCGAGTCTAGTTGGTTATCCTTAATACTAAATTCTGGTATTACTTCACTAAGTTCAGTAGTATCTTCTACCATTTGAGAGATTGTTTCTTGGATGGTAAATGCACCCGGTAACATTAAAATTAGTGTTAAAATCATAATTAAGCCTTTTGTTGATCGTAATGGTTTGTCTTTTAGTAGCCATAATTTTTTGGGGTTTTTAAGACAAATTACAAATAATTCTTTTATAGTGATAATAATCATCTCCTTCAAAGAGTAGTCTAATCTACCTAAAGAAAAATATCAAGTCAGGTATTTTAAAAATTTTTGGAAATATTTGCAAAAATTGCTTATTTACTTAAAAAAATTTTTAAAATCTACTAAAATGCAAGCGTAAAAGGCTTAGGTCTGTTATAATGAATTAGAATTCTCACAATTAGAGTGGAAGAATTATGAAGGAGGAAAAAACGTGTTAAGTGCATTTAATTTTAACCCTCAACGTATTGGTATTGATTTAGGAACTGCTAATACGATTGTTTTTTTAGAAAATCATGGAATTATAACAAGAGAACCTTCTGTTGTATCAAAAAATATGGTAACAGAAGAGATTATAGCAGTCGGCAAACAAGCTTATGAAATGATTGGGCGTACACCAGAAAATATAGAAACTTTGCGCCCGATGAAAGATGGCGTCATTGCCGATTATCCAACTACAACTGCAATGTTAAAATATTTTATTCAATCAACAGTTGGTAAATCATTTTTTAAGCCAACCGTGATGATTTGTGTTCCATCTGGCATTACAGATGTTGAAAAAAGAGCCGTATTAGACGCTACAAAATATGCTGGTGCTAAGGAGGCTTATGTAATTGAGGAACCTTTTGCGGCGGCTGTAGGGGCAGGGTTACCCGTTCAGGAGCCAACTGGTAGTATGATTCTAGATATTGGTGGTGGAACGACAGATGTTGCAGCTATTTCTTTAGGTGGAATTGTCACAAGTCGATCAATTCGTATAGGCGGCGATAAATTAAATGAAGCGATTATTCAATATGTGCGTAAGAAGCATAATTTGTTAATTGGGGATCGTACGGCTGAAGATGTAAAAATTAATTTAGGTGCAGCTGATAGTCGATATGCAGAACAATACGGTACAATGAATGTTCGTGGTCGTGATATGGTTAGCGGGTTACCTAGAACAATTGAATTAGGTGCTGTTGAAGTTTGTGAGGCGATGGCTGAAAATATTAGTCAAATTTTACAAACAATCAAGGAAGTCTTAGAACTAATGCCACCAGAGATTTCTGCAGATATTATTGATCATGGGATTGTGATTACTGGAGGCGGTGCAATGCTTAGAAATTTAGCTGATCGTATTATGGAAGAGACACAAGTACCATCATTTATTGCACAAGAACCATTAGATTGTGTGGCTTTAGGAACTGGAATGATTTTAGCGAATCCTAGTTTAATGAAAAAACGCTCAATTTAAAGATAGACGAAAGAGGAGGGAAAAATCCATTGAATCCATTTTTTTCAAATAAAAAATTACTCGGAGTTGTAGTGACAGTCATTGCATTAGGGAGTATTTTAGCAATTTCAATGGGAGCAGGTAGCACATTCATTACGCAAGGTGTTAATGATGTAACATCTATTTTAGGACGAGTAGTTGCATATCCTATTAATAGCATGAAAGACTTTATTGAAGATATACAAGATATTTCTGATACATATGCAGAAAATCAAGAATTAAAGCAAAAGATTGAAGCGGTCTATGAACTAGAAGTAAAATTACACGATTTAAAAAAAGATAATGAAAAGATGAAAGAAACACTTGATTTACAAGATACGTTAAATGATTATAGTTTAATTAACGCTTCAGTTATTGCGCGCAATCCTGATAGTTGGACAGATATGTTAACCATTAATAAAGGAAGTACGGATGGAATTGAAAAAAATATGTCCGTAATGAGTGGTAATGGCTTGATTGGTAAGGTATTAGATGTTAACGCGACAAGTGCAAGAGTAGTATTATTATCTAATTCTGATAATACATTAATTAGAGTAGCGGCAATGATTCAAACAGAGAGTGATCCGATTTATGGGATCATTACGGGCTATGATTTTGATACTGATCAATTAATTATGAGTCAAATTAAAGCTAATCAAGATATCCAAATCGGTAATAAAGTAGTCACTTCTGGATTGGGTGGTATGTCACCGAGTTCATTATATATTGGAACAGTTGAAGAAGTTGCGATGGATAGACAAGGTTTGTATAAAGAAGTGAAAATCAAACCAGCAGCTGATACAAATGATATCCGTTATGTGACAGTAGTGAGACGACTAAGTGAAGGCGGCGAGTAATATGACAAAATTTTCATCTACGCGCGGTTATTGGATTCCATTAGTATTAATTATTGCGATGCTAGTGGATGGTGTATTAGCAAGTGTATTTTCGCCATGGTTTATTGACGGTGGTAATATTTTATCACCTCATCTTGTGATTATTGCCTTAATTGTCTTTAGTTTTTTTATTGAAGATAATTCGATGTGGCGTTTAAGTTTAATCATTGGTTTTTTATATGATTCATACTATACAAGTTATTTAGGTGTTTATATGGCAGCTTTTGCGATTATTGTGCGTTTTATTTTGCTTTTTAGAAGTAAAATGAAAATAAATGCTTTTACAATTGGTTTATCATTAATATTTTTATTATCTTTTGTAGAAATATTTGTGTTTTTATTTTATTCTATAATGGGCTTATCACATTTAAGTTGGAGTGTTTTTATTGCTAAGCGTTTAGTGCCAACAGTTATTTTAAATATTGTGTTATATTATATTATTTATTTACCGATTCGCAATTTATCAATATGGATTAATGGTGAAAAAAATTATTTACCACAAAAACGATATAAGTAAAGTTAGTCTATTTGGGAATGTAACTTCTCAATAGACTTTTTTGATATAGGTGCTTGACGAAATCATTTTCATTGGCTAGTATAATAGTACAAAATAGAAAGGTATGGTGTGCACAATGGAATTATTAAAAGAGACAATTTTAGAAAGAGGTCAAATCTACCCAAATAATTTATTAAAAGTAGATTCATTTATTAATCATCAAATCGATCCAATGTTAATGGCAGAGATTGGTAAAGAATTTAAACAATATTTTGGTGATCGTGAAGTGACAAAGGTTTTAACGATTGAAGCATCAGGTATTGCTCCTGCAATGACAACTGCATTTGAATTCCAAGTTCCTATGGTGTTCGCTAAAAAAACATTACCTTCAACATTAATGAAAGATAAAGTATATAGTGCGGATGTTTTTAGTTTTACTAAGAATGTTACGAGTAAGGTTGTTGTAGCAGAGACATTATTAAATAAAGGCGATAAAGTCTTAATTGTGGATGATTTCTTAGCAAATGGTGAAGCTGTTTTAGGCTTAAAAAAATTAATTGAAGATGCTGGTGGCGAAGTAGTTGGTGTTGGTATTTTAATTGAAAAATCATTCCAACCAGGACGACAAAAATTAGAAGATAATGGTTTAGATGTGTATTCATTGGCACGTATCAAATCTATTGCAGATGGCAAAGTAACCTTTAAGTAAAAAAATAAGAGGATTAGTTTAGCGGAAAACATTACCAATATTCGTTTTGGTTTTTCGTTTGAAACTGATGCTCTTTTTTTACTATTGAATATTGAATTAGGAAAGGTGTACAATTAAGTTAAGTTTTTGCAAGTTTTTATTAATAAAAAGGAGTTGATGCATCATTATTTATTTAGCAGGAGAAAAAGATTTAGATAGAATAATGGAAATTTATCAAGAAGCTAAAAAATATATGGTTAAGGAAGGGAATCTAACGCAATGGGATGATACGTATCCAACGCGAGAGATCTTATTAGCAGATATCGCACAAAATGAATTATTTGTTATTAAAATCAATGGGAGTATTCATGGTGTATTTGCGTTTATCATTGGTGAAGACGAGACTTATCAAGAGATTTCAAATGGCGAATGGTTAAATGATTTACCGTATGGAACGATTCACCGTATTGCTAGTTCTTTTGTTTATCCAGGAATTCTGACTTTAGCAATAAAGGATAGCTTAAAGAAAATTTTAAATATTAAAATTGATACCCATCCTGCTAACAAAACTATGCAAGCAGCAATTATCAAACAAGGATTTAGCTATTGTGGTGAGATTAAAGTAAAAGATGGGAGTAAACGTTTAGCTTATCAATATTATAAGGAGGAAAAATAATGAAAAAAATTACTAATGAATCACTATTCGAATTAAAATCAGTTACACAACCTAAAGTAGCTGGAGACAATATTTTCTATATAGAAACATCAATAAATAAAGAAGAAAATCGCTATGATGGACGTATTTGTAGTGTGAATATGGCAACTAAAAAAATAACTGAATGGGGTACAAATGATTATGAAAATCATTCAATGGATATTTCACCAGATAAAAAGACTTTATCATTTATTTCAAGTAAATCTGATAATGAAAAGCCACAAATTTTTATTATGTCAATTGCAGGTGGTCGCGCCGAACAAGTAACAACAGAAGAAGAAGGAGTGTCTTCATATTCATGGCGTAGTGATAGCCAAGAAATGTATTATCAAATCGCTAAAAAGAACAAAAAAGATGATGAAGAAGATAAAAAAGAAGCGAAAAAATTACCAGAACCAAGTATTATTACAAAAACAATGTACAAATTAGATGGCCAAGGTGTTATGCCAACTGATTTAACTTATTACTACAAAAGAATAAATTTACAATCGAAAGAAGTTACTGAATTATATCAATCAGATAAAGGTTTCTCAGTAGGATATGTAGCAAAAGACGAATCTTACTTAATTATTACAAAAGAAGTTGATAGTGAAAAGAATTGGACTTTTGGACGTGGAGAAGTTTACTTAATCGATTTACAAACAAAAGAAATGACTCTATTAACGAAGAGTTTACCACATGGATCATTTTTCTTTGCTAAAATGAGTCCAGATGAAGATACATTATTATTAATTGGTAATGAATTCGAATATGATTTTGTATCTCAAAATAAATTATATACGTATAATATGAAAACTCAGGAATTAGTGTGCTTTACTAAAGATTTAGATATTGAAATTGGCGATTTAATTGTAGCTGATTTCCAACAAAATATGACAGGTGCACAAATCGAATGGTTAAACTCACAAGAATTTTATTTTCCTGCAACTGTTGAAGGGAAGATTGTTTTATATGTTGGAAATGTTAATGGAACAATCACTAAAGCTATTGATAAAAAATGGCATTTAACAGGTACAGAATTAATTAATCAAACTCGTTTGGCTATTACTTATTCAACACCATCAAAACCAAGTGAATTAGCCATTTATGATTTAGTAACACAAGACTATGTTGTTCTTTATAATCCAAATAGTGAATTTGAAAAAGAACACACAATTGTTGAACCAGTTAACTTCCACTTTAAAGGCTATGATAATTGGGATATTGAAGCTTGGTATTTACCACCAGTTGACGGTAGCGATAAGCATCCTGCTGTTTTAAATATTCATGGTGGACCGCAAGTATGTTATGGTCATAGCTTCTTCCACGAAATGCAAATGCTAGCAGCAAAAGGCTATGGGGTTATGATGATGAATCCTCGTGGTGGTAATAGTTATGGTCAAGAATTTGTAGCATCTATTTTAGGTGATTATGGTAATCATGATTTTGATGATCTAATGATAGGTGTCGATGAATTCTTAAAACGTTTCCCATCAATTGATGAAGAACATGTTTATGTAACAGGTGGTAGTTATGGTGGATTTATGACGAACTGGGTTGTTGGCCATACAGATCGCTTTAAAGCAGCTGTTACACAACGTTCTATTTCAAACTGGATTAGCTTCTATGGTACAAGTGATGTGGGTGCTTTCTTTGTAGAATATCAATTACAACATGATTTAAGTGATTTTAATGATTTATGGCGCATGTCTCCATTAGCTTATGCAAGTAATGCTACTACGCCGTTATTATTGCTTCACGGTCAATCAGATTTACGTTGCCCATTAGAACAAGCAGAACAATTTTATACAGCTATGAAGAAAAATAATGTTGATACAAAATTAATAACCTTCCCACAATCAACACATGGTTTATCACGTATCGGTTTACCTAATTTACGTATCAAACGATTAGAAGCGATAACAGATTGGTTTAGCGCACATAAGTAACAGTTTTTGCTGAAAATCAATGAAAGTATTTAAAAATATGAAATTATTGCTTTAAAAGGTTTCATTTTTTTTTATTAGTGCTATAATAGTTTAAGCGCAATAGCGACAAGATATTCCCGATAGGATTTACCTCCACCAAGAGATGAAGATGCCTTGTAACCGGAATAGAATTAGGGGGAAATAAAAAATGGAAAAGATTTTATTTACATCAGAATCAGTTACTGAAGGACATCCTGATAAAGTAGCCGATCAAATTAGTGATAGTGTTTTAGATGCAATTCTAGAACAAGATCCAAAAGCACGTGTAGCTTGTGAATGTGTTGTGAACACTGGATTAGTCGTATTAGTTGGTGAAATTACAACAACAGCACAAATTGATTTTCAGTCAGTAGTTAGAAATACTATCAGAGAAATCGGATATTGTGATAACAAATATGGATACGATGCTGATTCAGTAGCCGTATTAGTATCATTAGATAAACAATCTCCAGATATTGCTCAAGGTGTTAATAGTGCGGTAGAAACTCGTGGAACAGAAGAAGAACAAGAATTTGGTGCTGGTGACCAAGGTTTAATGTTTGGTTATGCAAATAATGATACAGAAAACTTATTACCATTACCAATTGATTTAAGTCACCAATTAGCTCGTCGTTTAGCTTTTGTTAGAAAAAACAAAGAGATTGATTACTTAGGTCCAGACGGAAAAACACAAGTAACTGTAGAATATAATGCAGATCACACTGTTAAGCGTATTGATACAATTGTTGTTAGTACACAACATGATGAAGATGTTTCTCAAGTACAAATTAGAGAAGATATTTTAGAAAAAGTTGTAAAACCAATTGTACCAGAAGCATTATTAGATGAAGATACTAAATACTTCATTAATCCAACAGGTAAATTTGTAGTTGGTGGACCAGTAGGAGACTCAGGTTTAACAGGTCGTAAGATTATTGTAGATACTTATGGGGGATATGCTCGTCATGGCGGCGGTGCTTTCTCTGGTAAAGACTCTACAAAAGTTGACCGTTCAGCAAGTTATGCGGCTCGTTATATTGCTAAAAATATTGTAGCAGCAGGTTTAGCTGATAAATGTGAAATCCAATTAGCTTATGCGATTGGAGTAGCACATCCAGTATCGATTGCAATCGACACATTTGGAACAGGTAAAGTTAGTGATGAAGATTTATTAGTAGCAATTCGTAAAATCTTTAATTTAACTCCAAAAGGAATTATTGAATCATTAGATTTACGCAAACCAATCTTCAAACAAACTGCTGCTTATGGTCACTTTGGTCGTACAGATATTGATCTACCATGGGAACGTTTAGATAAAGTTGAAGAATTAAAAGCATTATGTCATCAATAGATATAATAAAAAAAGCAAGCAGTTTCTTAGACTGCTTGCTTCTTTTTATTTTGTACGAATCACTTCAACACGATAACCATCTGGATCAGTCACAAAATAGTAATTTGGAATATTTCCAGGAAGTCCTTTTAAATCAGTTACTTGATAACCTAAATCAATGTGTTTTTGATGAGTTGCTTCTAAATCATCAGCACTAATCGCTATATGACTAAAGCCATCTCCCACAATATAAGGATCGTGATCGTAATTATATGTTAATTCTAATTCATAATCATCCCCATCAAAAGATAAATAAACGATTGTAAATTTATGCTCTGGATATTCTTTGCGACGTGTTTCTTTAAAACCAAAAGTATCTTGGTAGAATTGAATTGATTTTTCTAAATCTTGAACACGTAAACATGTATGTAACATTCTTTGTGCCATTATTTTCTCCCCTTATGCCAATTAATAAGTTTAGTATAAGTGAAAATGTTTAAGCTTTTCAAAAAAAATGCTTGAATAATATGAAAGTCGTAAAATTCTTCTTTAATTTATGATAAAATAGAATAGGTATAAAAGAGGCATCTATTGTGGTGTATAAGGGGGAAGTTGAATGAAAGAATATATGAATGAACAAACACAAGAATATCAACCAATTGAAGAAAATATCCATCAAGACGTAACTAATGATAAGCAAACAATTATAAATGAGACAAAACAAACTATTAATGAAAATTATGTAGGACAAGTGAATGAAGTTGATACTGAAGTTCCTGCTTTTAATAAAATGGAAAATCGTTCTGAAAAAGAATTTAGAATGAAAAATAATGAATCAAGCTATGATGGCGCTTTTAATCGTTTAGGAGCATATGTCGACTTTTTTAAACATAAAATTACTAGACCAAGTGAAAAAATTGCTAAAAAAAGAAATAATAATAGTCATTATGGGTATTTAACGAATATTTGTACCACTTTAATGTCGGCATTTATTGTGACTCGTTTAATTGAATCAGCCATTGAAAGATATAATTTCTTTGCAGAGCTATCGGTATTCCCAATTTTTACAGGTGCGCCTAATTATTTATTTTTATTTATTAAGATGGTAGTATTTTTTGCAAGTTTCTATTTTGGTATGGCGATTATTAATTTCTTTATTAAGAAAGTTATCTTAAAGCGTCAGCATGTTTTAAAATATTGGATGACACAATATGTTGGAATGAATACAATTGGTTTATTAACTTTAGTATTCACATTTATATTAACCTTAATTGCTCCAGTAGGCTTGTTTGTAGTTAATGTATTTTTATTAGTATTCCATATTATGAGTTATGTGGTTACTTTTGTTGCTTCATTTTATAAGACTGTCAATGAAACAGCAATCGATAATATTTATTTAGCACTGATGGGATTAACGGTACAATTATTTATTTCTATGGGAATATTATTTATTTTATTTTAATGGATAAATGACTAGTTAAATTATAAATAATATGTTATAATATTATTTATGCGATGAGGCGACGTGCAATCTATCTACGGATGAGATTGCGTGTTAGTTTTAGTGGGGCAGGGTGTTTTAGTACACACTACCGGATGTAGCTGCTTGTTAAAAGATGATGTGAACGTCTTTTAACCATATATTATATATGCCACAATTTAGCTAGGGGATTTATTTCTCCTAGCTTTTTTTATAGAAAAAATGTAAAACTGAATAAGGAGATAGTATGAAACATTCAAAACAAGTTTACGACGATAAGGATTCGCGTATTGATTATGGAGTAATTTTACCAGTATTATTGTTAAGTATTATTAGCATCACCACATTATTTGCAACCACTTATTTGCAAGTAAGTAATGGGAGTTTAAGAACTACTTTAATGCAAGTTGTGTGGTATGTGGTAGGTACCATTGCAATTATTGTAATTATGCAATTTGATTCAGAACAATTATGGAAGCTGACGACATTTGGGTATTGGTTTGGGATACTCTTATTAGTAGCAGTATTATTTTTCCATGATCGAGCAACTGCAATAGAAACAGGAGCTAAAAGTTGGTTTAAATTCGGGGGAATCTCTTTCCAACCATCTGAAGTTGTGAAAATTGCTTATATCTTGCAATTAGCTAAAGTTGTGACAGAACATAATGTGAAGACTAAGTGGAAGAATTTACAATCGGATTTTCAATTATTAGTCAAAACCATTCTATGGGCTATGCCACCATTAGTCTTAGTGATCTTACAAAATGACTTAGGGACAACTCTAGTATTTATTTGTATCTTGGGTGGTATGTTAATTATGTCAGGGATTAGTTGGAAAATTTTATTACCATTAATTTTTATAGTAGGTTTGATTGGATTTTTATTAATTTATTTAGTAGTCTATAATCGACCAATCTTATTAGCTATGGGATTTAAAAATTATCAATTTGCTCGTATTGATTCATGGTTAGATCCATATCGTGATCAAGGGGGGGCTGGTTTCCAATTGTTCCAAAGTATGAAGGCGATTGGATCTGGACGTATGTTTGGTAAGGGGTATGGTGTATCAGAGGTATATGTACCAGTTCGTGAGTCGGATTTAATTTTTGCAACAATTGGTGAAAATTTTGGTTTTGCTGGTGGAACAATTTTAATTTTGATTTACTTTATTTTAATTTATCAAATGATTCGAGTTTGTTTTGATACAAAAAATGAATTCTATACGTATATTGCAACAGGGGTTATTATGATGATATTATTCCATGTGGTTGAAAATATTGGGATGACAATTGGATTATTACCGTTAACAGGTATTCCGTTACCATTTATTTCGCAAGGTGGATCATCACTACTAGGCAATATGATGGGGATTGGTTTAATTATGTCAATGAGATATCACTATAAGAGTTATATCTTTGAAGATGAAAAAGAAAGAGCGTTATAAGAAAGGATGATTCATATGAAAATAGTTTATAGTCATGAAAAATGTACAACTTGTAAAAAAGCATTAAAATGGTTAGATAATGAAGGATTTGCATATCAATTAAAAGATATTCGTGAAGAACGTCCAACAGCTGAAGAATTTTTAGCGATTCAAAAACGTCTGGATTTACCAATTAAAAAAATGTTTAATACAAGTGGTGCAATGTATCGTGAATTAGGCTTAAAAGATAAATTAGAAGAAATGACTGTAGAAGAAGCTGTTGCATTATTAGCAAAGGAAGGCATGCTTGTTAAACGACCGTTAATTGTTGAAGGCGATAAAGCAAGTTTTGGTTTTAAAGAAGATATGTATCAACAAATCTGGGGGAACTAAAAATGAAATATAGTGAGAATGGATTTTGGATTGAAGAAAATGATGATGTATATACAATTGGATTATCAACTAAAGGACAAGACGAATTAGGTTCAATAAAGTTTGCAGAATTTTCTCATGATGAATATTTAAAAACCGATCAACCATTTTTAAGTATTGAGGCTCTTAAGGCGGTTACTGATTTAATGGCACCACTTGATGGTAAAGTACTTTATTGGCATGAAGAAGCAGAAGATGACCCTGATTTATTGAATGAATTAGATATGAATCATAATTGGATTGTTAAACTTACCGAAGTATCAAAGAGTCACTTTAATCAATTATTAGATCAATAGACTCATAAAAAAAGATTAATTCCAAGAAATAGGGGATTAATCTTTTTTATTTATGTAAACACCAATATAAGCTATCTATTCAGTAGTAAGTAGTATATAATATTTTAATATGAGTGAGAATAATTCTCAATTAGAAGAGGGGATAAAATGATGGATAATAAACAGCAAAAAATTTCTCGAAAACGAAAAAAATGGCTGAAAAAACAATTAAAATTGCAAATGGGGGAATCGAAAAAGTATTTATACATAACAGCATTTTTTCAATGGTTTCAATTTATGATGCGAGTAATTTCTTTGGGGGTTATTGCTAAAGCGGCAGCAGATTTATATTATAAGGGAACAACTAATTTTGGTAGTTTAGCAAGTATATTGCTAGTTACTAGTATAATGGGTTATTTATTATCTTTTTTTGCTAAAAAATATCAAGGGATACCTTCACAAGTTGCTAGAAATAAATTAAAAAAAGATTTCTTACACGCTTACAAACAAACAAATGGACATTTAGAAAATGTAGATACGAAAGCGGATGTTGTCACAGTAGCAGCGCAAGGTATTGATACATTAGATACCTTTTATCAGATGTATCAATTAACTAATTTAAAAGTTTATTTGAATTGTGCAACAATTTTAGTGATTGTTTCTATCCTATTTCCATTAGGAGGATTAATCTTTCTATTAGCACTACCATTGATTCCGGTAGCGATGATTTCTGTTCAGAAAAAATCTAAAAAGATTATGGCTCATTATTGGGCGACGTATATGGATGTTGGAAATTTATTTATTGATAATTTACGTGGGTTAAATACTTTATATCATTATCAAGTTGATAAAAAATATCAAAAGAATTTTACAAAAAAAGCAGAAGAGTTTCGTTTATCAACAATGGAATTATTATATTTTCAATTGCAATCGGTTGGGTATATGGATAGTGTGATGTATGTTGGGGTTGGAGTTTCTGGTTTTGTGGCAGTTTTGAATTTGGCACAGGGCAAGGTTTCGTTATTTACAGTGTTATTTTTTATCTTAATTGCAACAGAATTTTTTGCGCCAATTCGTGAACTAGGTTATGGTATGCATTTATTAATGATGAATACTAAAATGGCCGATCATATTTTCACCTTTTTAGAGCAAGCAAAACATGTAGACCATACTAATGTGACTAGTGCGCAACCTTTGGAAAAAGTAACTAGTATTAAAGTAAAAGACCTTGATTTTTCTTACCAAAAAACAGTTATCTTACAACAACTAAATGCAGAATTTCATCAAGGACAATTAATTGCCATTTCTGGTGAAAGTGGTGTTGGAAAATCAACTCTTGTAAAAATATTACAAAAACAACTAACACCAACTAATGGGAAAATTTATTTTGGTGAACAAGAAATCGCAATGATTAGTATGGAAGATATTTGGAAACACTCTATTGTCGTATCTTCAGAGAGTTATTTATTTAATGATACTATTTTAAATAATTTATTAATGGCTTGTGATAAAGATGAGTCAGCATTAGTGAATTGGTTAAAAGAGCGTGATTTATTACAATTTGTAACACAATTACCAGAAGGACTGCATACAATTGTGGGTGAGAATGGTGCATTATTATCTCCAGGACAAAGACAGCAAATTCTATGCGTCAGAGCTTTATTGGCTGATCGAGATATTTATATATTTGATGAAGTAACCTCAAGTGTCAATGAAGAGCATGAAGCAGATATTTTAGCGATTATTCAAAGTTTAGCTAAAGAAAAACTGGTATTATTTATTACACATAAGATGAAACAAGTTCAAGAAGCTGATCAAGTCTTATTCTTAACAAAAGATCAAAAGAGTTATCTTCATTCGCCAAAAGACTTATTAAAAGAATGTAGCGAATATCAAACGCTTGTAGCAACACAAGCTGATTTGGAGGCGATATTATATGAAAAGTAATCGATCAAATAGTCAAATAGTTAAACGTCTTATTGGATTTGTAGATTTTTTAATCTATAAAATAGTTATTGCAGTTATTTTTGCGGTGATGGGATTTTTTACTAGTGTCTTAATTCCAGTGATCTTAGTGGAGTTAACATTTATGGTATTAGCTGGTAAATCAATTAGTTACCTTGTATTAGGAATACTAATTATTCTTGGAATATTACGTGGATTATTCCGTTATGGAGAACATTATTATGGACATTATGTAGCCTTTCGTGTATTAGCTAATTATCGTCAGGCAATTTTTCGTAAGTTGCGTCATTTAGCACCTGCTAAGTTGGACCAGCAAGATAGCGGTAAATTATTAAAAATGATTGGTGAAGATGTGGAGGCTTTAGAAGTATTTTTTGCCCATACATTAGCACCATTAACAACAGCTAGTATTATTACTATTCTGTTAATTCCGTATTATTGGAGGGTCAATTGGCTGCTAGCTGTCATTGCTCTCTTGACGTATCTATTGGTTGCTGTGGTCTTCCCGATTGTGTTTGCCAATCACTTAAAACCTTTATTAACAAAACAAAATTCTGAGCGTAAACAGTATATGGCTTTATTTTTAGAAAGCTTAAAAGGGATGACAGATTTATTACAATATTTTACAGTAAAACAAAAATTCAATGAACTCGATCAAAAAAGTCAAGAAGTCAATCAATGCGAACGTCAAGTAGCAATGAGTCAATATATACAAATGGCGAATAGCTTTTTTGCAATTGGATTAGGGATTTCAGCTTTTGCTTTGGTTGGTGTCTATTTAGTTGAAGCAGAAAAGCAATCACTAGTACAAGTTATTAAAGCCTTTGTTGTCTTTAGTTCATCATTTGCACCATATTTAGAATTGAGTCGTCTTCCTCTAGGGTTTAAACGCTCTATTTTAGCAGCTGAGCATGTCTTTAGCTTATTAGATGAAGTAGAACCAATCAAGAGCGGTAAAGGGTTATATGATGTGAAAATTAATACAATTGAAGTGAAAAATGTATCATTTAGTTATCAAAATCGGTCACAAGAAATTTTAGAACAGGTTAATTTATCGGTTGAAGGTCCTCAAATGGTTGGAATTATTGGGGAAAGTGGTTCAGGTAAAAGTACTTTAATGAAATTATTAATGAATTGGTATCAAGCAAGTAGTGGTCAGATTATTTATAATCAACAGTATAGAGAGATTGCGATGGATGATTTACAAAGTCACTTTGCTTATATTCCACAAATACCACAAATTTTCCATCAAACAATTCGAGAAAATGTGACATTTGGCAATCGATTTATAACAGATGAACAAATATTAACGGTAGCCAAGAAATGTCATTTAAAAGAAAGAATCTTACAAACAGAAAAAGGATTGGATACCGTATTATCAGCAGAGCAAAAAATCTTTTCATCAGGAGAATTGCAACGTTTAGAATTGATGCGGGCTTTATTAAAAGATGCAGAAGTCTATATTTTTGATGAACCGACTAGTAATTTAGATTCGTTAAATGAAGCATCTTTATTACAAGTGATTAAATCGGAATGTCAGGGGATTGTCTTTATGATTAGTCATAGACCAAGTACTGTAGCAAGTTGTGATCAAATTTATAAGATGTGTGACGGTCAATTATATTTAGTAAAAGGAGAAAGATAGATGAAAAAGTTAACGATTAAGGATTTAATGAATATTGGGATTTTTGCGGCATTATATTTTGTTTGTGTGGGAATTGGAACATTAATTGGTGCGCTTGTGATGCATAGTGGACATATGTTTTTAGCACCTGTTTTTGCGGCATTAATTTCTGGGACGGTATATATGGTCTTAGTAGCCAAAACTAAGAAATTTGGGGCGATTACTTTAGTAGGAGTATTGATGGCGACTTTCTTTTTATTATCAGGTCATTTTTTCTTTGCTTTTATTCCAAGTTTAGTTTGTGGGGTATTAGCTGATGTAGTTGCAAAAATGAAACACTATCAATCAAATACCGTAAATCTTATCTCTTATATTATCTTTTCTTTTGGTAATTTAGGACCGATTATTTTAATGTGGGTTATGGAAGAAGCTTATGTCCAACGTTTGATTGAAAAGGGGAAAGATGCCACTTATATTGCAAATGTTATGGTGCCATTCAATACGAATACTGTATTATTTTATTTAGTAACCATTAGTATCGCAGCTTTAATAGGTGGATTATTTGGTCAACATTTAATGAAAAAACATTTTGTTAAAGCGGGAATGATTTAATGAAAGAACATTATATTTTAGATATTCGTACGAAGATTATCCTATTATTTTTTGCCAATTATTTATTATTAAAGCGTTTAGGTGATATTCATGAATGGTTGTTGGTAGGGACTATTGCCACATTATTTATATTAGCAGGAAAAAATAAAAAAGCTTATAGTTATGTTGTTGTGTATAGTGTTATGTTTGTGGTGGATTATTGTTTGTTAGAACATCTTAATGGTAAATTAGCATCGTTTTTATCAATGATTGCAGTCGGTGGGCGTGTTATGTTACCGTGCTTTATGGCTGGGAGTTATATTTTTTCAACGACTACTGAGCGTGAATTTATTAATGGTTTACGGAAATGGCATGTACCAGAATATATGATTATTCCTTTTGCAGTGATGTTGCGTTTTTTACCAACAATTAAATCAGATTATCAAACTATTAGGCGGTCCTTAGCTATTCGAGGTATCTTTTTATCAATGAAGGATTATCTCTTGCATCCAGCTCGCTATTTGGAATATATTTTAATACCATTATTATTATCAGCTACACGTACAGCATCAGATTTAACAATTGCAACCTTAACAAAAGGGATTGGGATTAAGCACAAAAAAACGATTTATCAAGACTTACAATTTAAAGGACTTGATTATGGTGTGTTGGTAGCAATGGTATTAATGATCGTAGAAATAGAGGTGTTTTAAGTGATTCATGCAAAAGATTTTATGATGCAATATAGTCAATCAAATCATGGATTAGAAATAGATGATATGCAGATAAAACCAGGCGAATGTGTAGTGGTTTGCGGCAAGAGTGGTTGTGGTAAGACTAGCTTTTTACGTTTATTAAATGGCTTAATTCCAGATTATTATTCAGCTCGTCTTGAAGGAGAATTAACGTGCAACAATTTTCAAATTGGTCAAGCAACCGTTGAAGAAATGTCTTATAAAATTGCTAGTGTTTTTCAAAATCCTGCTACTCAATTTTTTAATCGTTGTGTATTAGATGAATTAGTCTTTCCGTGTGAAAATCAAGGAGTTAATCCTAAAGAAATTGATGAAAGATTACAAAATGTTTGTCACCATTTAAAATTGGAGGCATTATTAGAAAAAGATTTATTAACCTCTTCAGGAGGAGAACGTCAAAAAGTAGCTTTTGCAACAGCTATGATGCAAACACCGCAATTATTATTATTAGATGAACCAACTGCGAATTTAGATCAAGCAGGCGTATTGATGATTCAAAAGCAAATTACTATCTTAAAAGAATTAGGAGTGACAATTATTATTGCTGAACATCGCCTTAATTTCTTAGCAGACTGTGCAGATAGATATCTTTATTTTGAAAATGGTTTGTTAAAAGAACAATGGAACAGGACAGAATTTTTAGATTTAACAACTAAAAAACGTCGTAAACTTGGACTTAGACAATCAGTATTACCGGAATTACAGACTAGTACACAAAACAACAAACGAGCTGGAGAATTTCTGGTAAAAGATATTACCATTAGCTATCAAAATAATAAATTAGCCCATATTCCTGAAATTTGTTTTAAACGCGGGAGTATTACAGGTATTATTGGACGCAATGGTGTTGGCAAAACAACTTTTATTCACCACTTGGCGGGCTTAACGGATAGCTTAACTGGTGAATATTATTGGTGTAATAAACCAGTTGACAAAAAAGACCGTCTATCTAAGACAGCGCTAGTCTTACAAGAAACACGCTTGCAATTATTTGCAGATTCAGTTGAAAAGGAATTGTTGTTAGGAGCAAAGGATTTACGTTTATATGATGAATTGGTTGAAAGATTTCATCTACGCAAATTATTACCCCAACATCCGATGACCTTATCAGGTGGTGAACAACAAAGAGTGGTTATTGCAAATGCTTTATTATCATCGAAAGAAATTATTATTTTAGATGAGCCAACAAGTGGTTTGGATTATGCACAAATGATACAAGTTGCTAGTGTATTAAAACAAGTTAAAGACTTAGGGAAAATAGTCATTATTGTCTCGCATGATGAAGAATTTTTAGAATTATGTTGTGAGCAACTGTATAAAATAAAATCATAAAAAATTAAGTATGATAGCAGTTTTGTTATCATGCTTTTTTGTTGCTTAGGAAGTGATATGTCTATATTACAATCGAAAAATGAAAATTTAGTGAACAATAGTGAAAAAAACAATATGGATAAACTTTTTATGTCATAATATTATAGTTGGATTTTAAGGATATAAAATCCTTTTTTTAATTACAAAAATATGGGTATTAATGGAAAAATAATAAAAAATAATGCTATAATTTTTGAGATTAATAGGAAATAGCTATAGAGATAATAAAGTGAGGATAGATTATTTTATGAAAATTAATAAAATTGTGAGTATTACAGAAACAATGCATCAAGTACAATTTGGGTTAATGAATACAAGGGACTATGCAGATAACCAATATGTAGCGCGAATTTATACGATTAACCAACGTCAAGAATATCAGTTAATTGGTGAATATCCAATCAATCATTATGGCGAGATTATCGCAAGTTTTAGTAAAAATATTTCAGCAAAACACCGTATTATTGCACAAGTGTTTGAAAAAGGAAATGATGCAAAAATTCTTTCTTCCAGTGAACAGTCAATGGGAAAAGATAGTGATGTAGTTGAAATGGTTCGCAAATCTTATTGGTATGATAATAAATTTTATAAAGAAAATGGAACTTTAGCAAGAAATGAGTGGATTTATGATTATGAGTATGGTAAATGGTTTTATATTGATGAGACGGAACAATATTGTAGTAATCAGTGGATTCAAGGATATTATTTACGTAGTGATGGTCAAATGGCACAAAATGAATGGATTCATGATCGAAAAAATAATAAATGGTATTTTGTGGGTGAAAATGGTCACTATTTAGCCAATCAATGGAAAGAGGGAATCTATTTACGTAACAATGGGGAAGTTGCTAAAGAGGCTTGGATTTTTGATAAAGATGAACAAGCTTGGTTTTATGTTGATGGAACAGGCCATTATGTGACAGAATGCTGGGTTAGTGACTATTATTTAGATAGTAAAGGGCAAATTGCAAAAAATCAATGGCTACATGATGGTAAGGGGTGGCGTTATGTAAAAGCAAATGGTTGTTGCGCTCGTGACGAAATGATAAAAGGCCATTATATTCCCAAAGATGGATATTTCGTTAGAATACATTAACAGTATACTATATTTTTAAATGATTAAGAAAGTATTAAAAACGTGTTCATGAGATTTAAATTTGTTATAATAGTGAACGTATCAAGAAAGCGGAAAATACTTTATTAAAAAAAGAATAATATAATGCTTTGGCAATGATTTACTATTGAACCACAAATAAAAACTGTTCTTCAACTAAAAATCAATTTTTGCCTTTTTAACAGTCCAAAAAATTTTTTGTGAAAAAATTAATTTTTTTTAATTCGGATAAATTTATTATATTTAGATAAAAATAAAATAAATTTGATAAAGTATTTTTATTTTAAAAATGTAATTAATAAGAAAAAACACCATTTTTAAGAAAGCGCTTGCTATTGTATTTTTGAGACAAAGAAAGTATATTAATAGCAAGATACCGGTATTTAAAAAAATAGAAGTGGAGAGGATAAAATGAATAATTTGTCAACTGATGGATCGAGCGCCCATAGTCAAATGTTAGCGGATCAAAAAATGGCCAAAATTCAAAAAGTTTTTTCAATTAAAGGAATTGGGCATGGCTTATTGTCTGGCTTTACATATGGAATTTATTCTACCTTAGTTGCTATTGCAGCTAGTTATCAGCCTTTATCAACAGCGGTAGGTCTATTTGCTGCCCCTTTTGTATGTTCAGGATTAAACGATTTACTTTCTGGTATTTGGTTATTTATGTATAATTTTAAATTAGGGAAACTAAAAGAATTACCTCGTACACTTAAGACTAAATCTGGCATGATGATGGTTTTAGGCTTCCTATTAGGTGGACCAATTGCCAACGGAGCCTATCTAATTGGTTTAGCAAAAGCAGGTGTTTATGCCATTCCAATTTCTGCTACGAATGCTATTTGGGGATCAATTTTTGCATGGATATTCTTTAAACAAGTTCCAAGTAAACGTGTTATTTGTGGGATGTTAACTTGTGTTGTTGGGGCTAGTGTGATTGGTTGGACGCCAGTTGAAAATGCTGACAACTTTTTATTGGGTATTTTCTGTGCATTAATTGCCGCTATTGGTTGGGGCATGGAAGGTATGTTTTCTAGTTTTGGAGGTACTATGCTAGATTCTGACGTTATTGTTAATTTACGTCAATTAATTTCTGGTGGTATTTCATTAATTATTCTTGTGCCATTTGTGCATGCAACAGGTTTATTATCAGCTACTTTACAAGCGGGTACTCCTGTATTCTGGTTAGCGTTATCTGGTTTGGCAGCGGGTGTTTCCTTTGTAATGTGGTATAAAGCAAACTCACAAATTGGTTGTGCAATGGGGATGTCATTGAATATTAGTTATGCCTTCTGGGGAGTTTTGTTGGGAATTCTTTTCTTACATCAAGCTATTACAATGAATATTATAGTTGGATCCTTATTAATTATTTGTGGAGCAATTTTAGTTACGATGAATCCATTAGAAATGTTTAAAAAAGGAGATGAACAATAATGACATTACCAGCTAGATCTGCTGTTTTAAATGAAGTCTATAAAGCAGGAAGTATTAGTGTAAATCAAACAATGCAAAATTTAAAACCGATTTATGGTATGGAGCGTCAATTCCAAAAGAAGTTATTTATTGAGCATTTTATGTCGTTGGAAGCAGTGGATTTAATTGTTTTAGATAAATATGAATTAGATAATGAAGGAGAATTAAATCTTTATTATACTATTACAGAAACTGGCAAGGAAATCACTGAGAAATATATACCGAAACAATATCATTAAAAATTAGTGACGAAAAAACTGGGACTTGTACCCAGTTTTTTTGTTGACAAAAAATTTACTAGAGTTAGAATGAAGACATAAAAAGCCAAAGAGAAAGAAGGTTAATTATGTTACAGGAACATTATGAATTATGTCAATCATTAAGACATGAATTACATCAACATCCTGAATTATCAGGGAAAGAAGTGTGGACAAAAGCTCGCTTAATCAGATTTTTACAGGATCATACTAGTGTAAAGATTGTTGATAAGGGAGATTATTTTTATGCAATTTATCATGGTAAAAAGCCAGCAATTGCTTTTAGAGCAGATTACGATGCATTGCCAATCGACGATAAGATTCCAACTGATTATCGTTCGCAATTTGATGGATTGGGACATAAATGTGGTCACGATGGCCATTCAGCTACTCTATGCGGTTTAGTATTGGAAGTTGAACGTATTAAACCTGAAAGAGAAGTAATATTTTTGTTTCAACCAGCAGAAGAAACAGGTGAAGGAGCTAAGATTTGTCAATCAGTCTTTAACGAACAAGATATTAGTGAATTTTATGCATATCATAATTATCCAACCGAACCCTATAAGATGGTTTCTGTAATGCCGGGGACAATTTGTTTAACTTCAAAAGGATTAAGTTTGTATTTTGAAGGGAAGACTTCACATGCTAGTCAACCTGAAGCTGGAATTAATCCAGCGTTTACAATTGCAAAAGTAATTGCGGAAATAGAGCGAATTACGAATGATACTAGTTTATTTGAGAAATTTGTTAGATGTACTATTGTTGAAGTATCAGTAGGAGAAAAGGCATTTGGTGTATCAGCAGGGAAAGGAGTATTGCGCTTAACAATTAGAGCATATGAAGAAAGCGAATTAGCATTATTAGAACAAATGATTGTAGAGCATGCGAATAAATTATCCATTGCAGCAGGGATTAAATTCCATTATGATGAACAAGATTATTTCCCAGCAACGGTAAATCACCAAGTAGCAGTAGATAAATTATGGCAGGCTTGCGAGAAAATCAATCAACCAATACGTGCATTACCTGAGTTCTTCCGCTCGTCAGAAGATTATGGTTATTATATTCAAAAAGTTCCTGGTGCGATGTTTTTTATTGGAGATGGCGAAGATTATCCAAAATTACATACAGTAGAATTTGATTTTCCAGATGAATTAATAAAAGTTGGTGTTGATGTATTTAGCGCTTTAATTACAGCATAATAAAAAAGTGTCACCTCATTGTGGTGACACTTTTTTATATTTAAGCTTGAGTATGGGAAATTGTTACAGTGGGTAAAGGAATACCATTTGTAATTAATGCTGCTTGGTATAAAGTATAAAACTTATGATAGACTCCAAATTGTTGGCCATTCTTTGTATATAGGTTAATACGGTAAGTAAAGCGACCATTATCACTAACTTGTGGTCCAACGATATAAGGTTCTTTAACAATATCCTCGTCTTTTGGAATTTCTTTGGCATTTACCTCTTCAATAATTTGTTTGACTTTATCTAAGTCTGCTGTTAAATATAATGGAATATCAATCGTTGCACGACTTTCAAAACGTGATAAATTACTAACAATGGTAATGGAACGATTTGGAATAAAGTGTAGAGTACCATCGAAACCTTTAATTTGTGTGGTACGTAAACCGACGCTAGTAATATTTCCGGTAATATCATTAATAGATACTGAATCCCCAACATCAAATTGTTGTTCAAAGATAATGAAGAAACCATTCACTAAATCTGATAAGAAGCCTTGAGCACCAAGACCAATCGCGACCCCAGCAATCCCGGCACCTGCTAATAAACTAGAAATAGGAACTCCTAAAATAGTTAGAATTGAATAAATTAAAATAAAATATAAACTATAATCAATCGTATTTTCAATTAATTTTTTAATCGTTTCTTTTCGGCCTTTACGATATTTTGAAAATTTAAGCGATGTTTCAAAAGAACGTTCTAAAATGATATGTAAGATTTTCTTTGTAATCATAAAGACAATGATTAATATAGCTAAGGAGATAGCTTTACGAACAATTCTATCAACATCATCCATCGTAAAATATTTTTTAATAATATCTATTGTAGCAAATAATGATGTATTCATATAAACTTCCTTTCTGAATAAATAATATATTAATAAGTGTAGCAGTTTTTTTCGTGAAATCCAACTTAAAAATGATAGTTAGTTAGGAAAAGAATCAAAGTAAAACACTATAGCAGATTCGCCATAGTGTTTACGGTACTTAAGTATGTTTAATATAAATTTTATTTTGTTTAGCACCAATTGTAATAGAATCTCCAGCAATAATCTCACCAGACAGTAATTTTTCACTTAATGGATCTTCTACTTGTTTTTGAAGGGCTCGACGGATTGGACGAGCACCATATTCTGGGTCAAAACCTGCTTCAGCAATAACACCTAAAGCAGAGCGAGTAATCTTAGCGTTAATATCTAACTCATTTAGACGCTTGATAATTGATTGACTCATTAGGGCAACAATTTGGCTTAATTCTTCTTTTGATAATTTATGGAAGACGATTACTTCATCAATTCGGTTTAATAATTCTGGTTTGAAGGAATGTTTTAGTTCTTGACGAATGCGTTTTTCCATTGCTTTGTGGTCATGTTGGATATTTTTCGCCGCAAAGCCAACTGATTTTTCATCTCTTAAGGCTGTTGCTCCAAGGTTTGAAGTCATAATTAAAATAGTATTTTTAAAGTCTACTTGACGACCTTTTGTATCAGTTAGGTGTCCATCATCTAGGACTTGTAATAAGATATTAAAGACATCAGGATGGGCTTTTTCAATTTCATCCAATAAAATAACTGAATATGGTTTTTGACGTATTTTCTCTGTTAATTGTCCACCTTCATCAAAACCAACATAGCCTGGAGGTGAACCAACTAAACGACTCACCGCATGTTTTTCCATATACTCAGACATATCAATTCGAACTAAAGCGTTGCTATCACCAAACATGGCTTCAGCTAGAGTTTTGGCTAATTCTGTTTTACCGACGCCTGTAGGACCTAAGAATAGGAATGAGCCAATAGGACGGTTAGGATCTTTTAAACCACTTCTAGCACGACGAATTGCTTTACTAATAGCATTGACTGCCTCGTCTTGTCCGATGACGCGTTTGTGTAATTCTTTTTCTAAATTAATTAAACGATCAGACTCTTTTTTCTCCATTTGTTTTAGAGGGATGCCTGTCCATTGTGCTATTATCTCGCTAACATCATTGGTAGTAATTTTATCGTTATAAATGATTTCTGTAGGATGTTCAATGGCTTCCTCCATTAGTTTTTCAGCTTTTTTGCGCTTGCTCATTTCTTTTTTGCGTAAATTGGCAGCTACTTCAAAATCTTGTTCTTTGATGGCTAATTGTTTTTCTTTTTCAATTTTCTCAATTTCAGCTTCTAATTTTTCGATTTTTGATGGAGCAAGAGTAGTTTCTAAACGAGCTTTAGCTGCTGCTTCGTCAATTAAGTCAATCGCTTTATCTGGTAAGCGTCTTGCGGTAATATAACGTGATGATAATTTCACACTTGCTTCAATCGCTTCATCAGTAATTTTGATATGATGATGCTCTTCATAGCGTTGTTTTAAGCCTTTTAAGATTGCGATTGTAT
The DNA here is from genome assembly GCF_900111135.1 of Granulicatella balaenopterae. GTDB lineage: Bacteria > Bacillota > Bacilli > Lactobacillales > Aerococcaceae > Granulicatella > Granulicatella balaenopterae. The sequence continues at coordinate 26,974 of NZ_FOGF01000018.1, forward strand.
CTTCTGTTGAAGGTTCATTTACTTTTACAGAAGAAAAACGTCGCTCTAAAGCTGCATCTTTTTCAATGTATTTCTGATATTCATCTAATGTTGTAGCCCCGATTACTTGTAATTCACCACGTGCCAAGGCTGGTTTAAGAATATTTGAGGCATCAATAGCACCTTCAGCTCCACCAGCCCCGATTAAAGTATGTAATTCGTCAATAAATAAAATAACGTCTTTTTCGCGATAAATTTCCTCGAGAATCTTCTTCATACGGTCTTCAAATTCACCCCGATATTTTGTTCCAGCAACTAATGAGCCCATATCAAGCATCATTAGACGTTTATTTGCAATATCGTTAGGAACTTTTCCAGCAACCATTAATTGTGCTAAGCCTTCAACAATAGCAGTCTTACCAACACCGGGTTCTCCAACTAGTACTGGATTATTTTTTGTACGACGGCTAATAATTTGAATCATGCGTTTAATTTCGTCGTGACGTCCAACCACAGGATCCATTTTTCCTTCTTTAGCTAATTCTGTTAAATCCCTTGCTAAAGAATTTAATAGAGGTGTGCCAACTTGGGGCATTTTTGTTTGTTGTTGCTTAAATCCAGGTCCTCCAGTAGGTACTTTTGGTTGTGGCTTATTAGGTTTTGCTAAGCCAATAGTAGAATAAATTTCATGCACTAAACTGGTAATATTTATCTCTAAATCCATTAATATTTTGTTAGCGATACTTTCTTCTTTTAATAAGGCTAATAATAAATGTTCTGTACCAATTAATGGAGCTTGTAGGCGTTTTGCTTCATTTGATGCAGAAGTTACTAATTTTTTTGCACGAGGAGAGTAAGGCATTAAATAAGGGTCTTTTTCTTTAGTGCTTGTTCCTCTGCCTACTATTTTTATAATTGCTCTTTTAATCATTCGTTCATCAATAGGCAAGTCACGTAAGATATTTCCTGCAATTCCATCCGGCTCTATTACAAGACCTAATAATAGGTGTTCAGAACCGACTTCAGGATGTTTAAAAGCAATGGCTTCACTAGCGCCAATTAGAATGGCATTTTTTGCTTTATCAGTAAATAATTCAGTCATTAACTTTCCGTTGCCAAAACCTTATAAAACTTGTTTGATACCTTATTCATCCTGTCTGATTTTGCAATGAATACATTCATATGCCAACTCTCATTTGATGTGACAGTCCAAAGGCTTAAATTCCCATACAACGAATGGTACATATTACCATGTATCTTTTAGGTGATACTATGCTAATTTATATTTTGAAAGATTGATACTTGCATTGAAGACCCTATCGATTGTTAGTCCACAAAAATATTTGTAAACTCTATCAGATAGTTTTAAATCGTTCTTAATAGCTCCACAATTACTACAAGTTTTTGAAGATGGATATCACTAGTCACTTCAATAAATTCTATTCCATTGAACTCGCAATTATATTTCATTTTATCTTTAAAATCATACAAACGTTGTTCTGCAATAGCTTTTGATAAATGACGATTTTTTATCATCCCTTTGACATTAAGTGTTTCCATAACAACTCTTGATGGCTTGGTTTTCACTATCTTATTCGTTGCTTGGTGAATATGATTACTTCTTAATATTAGTTAATCTTCTATGAAGTAATTTAATCTGCTTTTCAGGTTTTATAATATTATTAGTCTTTTTATATTGGCAACGGATTTCACCACCTTTTTCAATTTTATACATTTCATATTTTCGACTAACTTTTCTTTGCTTTCTTTTTAAGTCTTTTTACTTCTTTAGTTTTATTGATATTTTTATAGTTTTCTTCTTGTCTTTTCAGAGTCCAATTATAAATAAATCTTGCAGTAGTAGCTGATTGCCATAGTTTTTGCTTTTGAGCTTTGGTTGGCTTTAATCTAACTTTTCTCGCAAGAATCATCTTCTAAAAACTCCTTTTATTTAGTTGTTCTTTTGATTTTAAGCCTAAGAAGTAATTAAGTTATTTCTGTGAATAATACCTATAACCACTATTTGTTATATGATATGGGTTTAACACATTGTTCTTATCTCAATTTCTAAAAAATTGTGTAGTTTCTCCTATAAATTTAGAGAATTCTCCTATCGAATAAAACTTAATTCAACATTACTTTTTAATTATATTATAAATAATCAATATAGTTTTATATACTACATTTAACAGTTAGGACCTCCCTTAATTGTTTTATATTGTAATTTATGTAATACATTTCTCATAATCTGACTGCGAAGATAATCTGCTTTATCACCAGCAAGCTCCAATGATTCTTTTTCCATGGTAACTAATAATAATTCTGCTTCATTTTGTGAGATGATATCATTTTCATAGAGATTATGAACCATATGGACAGCTTGTTTGATCGATAATTTTGGTTTTAATAAATCAATTAATGAAGTGATAATATCAATTTCTTCGATTAAATTGACTTTCATGATACGAATATATCCGCCACCACCACGTTTACTTTCAACAATATATCCTTGTTGAACAGTGAAACGAGTTTTAATAACATAATTAATTTGAGAGGGTACGCAATTGAATTGTTCGGCAATTTCATTACGTCTAATTTCAACTTGGTCATTGGATTTTAAAAATTTTTTTAAATATTCCTCAATCACATCGGACATATTAGGTGTTTGCATTTTGTAACCTCCTTATCATTTGACTATTTTTGACTATTATCATTATACAAGATAGTTTAATTTTTTAAAAGAATTAAGCTGCAATTATTTAAAAAGTATCACGATGCAAGATTAGATAGCAAAGGGCTAAATCATCCATACTTTTTAAAGAAAGGCCAGTTAATTCATAAAATTTATCAATACGATATTGTAAAGTGTTTCGGTGTAAAAATAAGTTTTGGGCAGTTTTTGTTAAGATACCTTTTTGCTGCCATAATTCTTCAATGATACTACTAATTGCTTCTTGTTGGTGTAATAAGGTTAATAAGCTAGTATTGATTGAAGGACATTGATATCCATTGAGTAAATACCAGAATAATAATTTATTAAATGGAATAAATTTATGACGATTAGAAGAAGTTAGATATTGTTGTACCATTTTTAATTCGTCGGTAAATAAAGGCGCTGAGAACATATCTTTTGACCAATAATTACCAGAAAAAATAGTCATATGCACAGCAAAGTCATCTTCAATGGGTAATAAATAATGTTCTAAGTCTTTAGAGATAGGAATGGAATTCGATCCATCAATAATAAAGACGGATAAATCTTTTGACAAAGAAAAATGACCGAAACAATTAGGTAAGACGGCTAGTAAGGTATCAATCCACTCATGCTTCGAAAAACTAGTACTATCAATCACTTGACAATCAATATAAATTAGTTGCAAATACTGATAAATTTGAGGGGGATCTTGTCTATGGCCGGTAATATATTCCTGCCATGGATTTGTATGGGATATCATTTGATAATGGTTATTTTGTTGTTGGAGTGTTTTGATTAATTGAATTTCACGCTCAGACAATTGATTAAGAGATACATTGAACCATTGTGAAGCATTGATGGCAATTGAAATCTCTGCTTGATTATGACTAGGTACTTCAGAAATAGTCCCGTCAGGAAAAAGTTGTATTAATGGGTGCATAATATAAAACGCTATATAGAAGATACAAAATTTCTGATATAGCTCCTCCTTTTAGATATAGTAAATGAGTATTAAAAAAAGAATTACTGTTAAATAATGTATGGGTTCATCTGTATATTGTATTACTATATAATTATACCATACTTTCAAAAAGCTTCACTAACAAGACTGAAAAGTGATTTGAAAGATATTGTCAAGAATTCTTTAAAGTTGTAACTAGGTATATAATTGATAGAAATAGACTTACTTCTATAGAATAGAATGATTGGAAACCTTTGTAAGGATATATTATAATATAGATAATAGCAAAAATAGTCATCAATTGTTTATAAAACATAAAACTATCAGTGGCGTAATCGTATATAGAATCATCAGTATAGGATATAGATTTACAAGAAAATAACGGAAAGCCTACTCTTTTAAGTGTGTAGGAATAGCGTTCTCCTAATGTGGTATAATATTTAGAGTGATATCAATGGGTTTTGATATGAGGTTTATACTATCGTTCATTTATTTGTTGGTGTGATTGGTAGTGAAAGTCTTATAGAAACAGATTAGTCTGATATACTTTCGAGGATGATTGGAAGTCTGTGTATATAAGAACTCAACAAGCTTTAACCGTTGGAGTATCAGTTGTAAGTAATGAAGAAAGTATTAGATATTAGTGATTAGGATATACCGTCGAAGGAAAAGAGGGGACAATGGAACAAGAAGAAAAAGAATTTTTTATGAAAGAAGCTATTAAAGAAGCGCAAAAAGCATATGATAAAAAAGAAGTACCGATTGGAGCGGTCGTTGTTTGTAATGGTGAAATAATCGGACGAGGACATAATCTACGAGAAATGGAACAGGATGCTACATTACACGCAGAGATAAAAGCTATCCGTCAAGCCAATCAACACAAAAAATCGTGGCGTTTAGAAGATTGTGAATTATTTGTAACCTTAGAACCTTGCCCAATGTGTAGTGGGGCTATCTTATTAGCGCGTTTAAAAAAAGTAACATTTGGAGCATTTGATCCGAAAGCTGGAACTTGTGGGACATTTATGAATTTAGTACAAGATGAACGCTTTAATCATCAAGCAGCAGTAGAAAGTGGTGTCTTAGAAGAAGAATGTACTGTATTATTACAATCATTTTTTAAAGAATTACGTCAAAGAAATAAATTACGTAAACAATTAGTAAAAGCAGAAGCAAACAAAGGAATATAAACCAGAATAAAAATACCGTAACTAAATGTTAGAACACATTTGGTTACGGTATTTGATTTATTAAATAAAAAATGTGAATTATGCCAAGTCTTTTGAATTGGTCATGACTGCATCAATTAAACCATATTTTACTGCTTCATCTGCAGACATGAAGTTGTCACGATCTGTATCTTTTTCAATAGTTTTTAATTTTTTACCAGTACGTTCTGCTAAAATAGTATTTAAACGATTACGTGTTGATAAAATATGTTTAGCAGCAATTTCAATTTCAGTTGCTTGACCTTGTGCACCGCCAAGAGGTTGGTGAATCATGATTTCTGCATTTGGAAGAGCAAAACGTTTTCCTTTTTCACCTGCAGCAAGTAAGAATGATCCCATAGAAGCAGCCATACCCATTGCGATAGTTTGAACATCAGCTCTAATAAAGTTCATCGTATCAAAAATAGCTAAACCAGCTGTAACGCTTCCTCCTGGTGAATTGATATACATATAGATGTCTTTTTCAGGATCTTGCGCATCTAAAAATAATAATTGAGCGATAATAGCATTTGCCATATTATCTTCAATTTGACCACTAACCATAATAATACGGTCTTTTAACAGACGAGAATAAATATCATAAGCGCGTTCACCACGAGATGATTGTTCAATAACTGTTGGAATTAAGTTCATTTTATTTACCTCCGATATAATTGTTATATACATTGTTTAAAAAATACTAAACCTAGTTTACTAGAGAAATGACATTTGGGCAAACATTTTTAACGAAAACTAGTAAATAGATGATTATGGAAGAGAAAAATTAGTTTAAAATGATTAAAAATAACATAATAAGGAAGAGTGGGTGACGTAAGAAGCTAAAACTTAGGAAGATTATTGGCAATATTTTTAAAAGATGAAAGTGAACATTTTCTTTCAATATAAATATTCACTTTCACCTTTGAGATATTTTACATTATATTATAATCAGTGGCCCTTACACAAAAAACTTGTACCATAAGATTGATACAAGCTAGAATATGATCAAATTGTGTTCAAAAACTAATAATACATGGTAATTGATGAGAAACGTGTTTTTTCAAAAATCTTATTAAATCAATGTTTTTATTATTTTTTGTAATTTATGATGACTAATGAAAATTATAAAAAACGTCGCCTAGGGGAATTGAACCCCTATTTCAAGAACCGGAATCTTGCGTGATATCCATTACACTAAGGCAACTAACTAATATGAAAATATTTTATAGGAATTGGGATTATTTTTCAAGTATAAAGAGTTTTATAAGATAATAGGGACAAAAAACGTCCCTTATTATTTAGAATAAAAAAGAGCTTATAAGTTGAAATTAGTTTTGAATAGTGCTAGAATAATATATGTAATTGAGATAAATATTGATTACAAAAAAATAACAAAAGTATTCGTGGGACTTTTTATGACCCTTAAAAGTATGGAGGTAGAATATGCATGGATAGTTTTTCGATTATACAGCAAGTTGTGCCCGAAAGCTACCATTTGCTTCATACTCGATACAATATATTACAGCTGATTTCTAATGAGGAACCAATTGGCAGGCGCTTGTTAGCTAAAAAAATGGGTTTATCTGAACGTGTATTGCGAACAGAAACAGATTTGTTAAAGCAACAAAAATTAGTTGATTATTCAACTAATGGTATGACAATTACAACATTTGGACAATCTATTTTAGAGATAATAGCTAGTATGTCACAAGAACTGGTACTAATGAATCAAAAAGAAGCCGCTGTCGCTAAGAAGTTAAAGGTTAACTTTTGTCGTATTATCTCTAATGAAAGAAGTACGGTAGACTTTAATAAAATTCTTGGTGAAAATGTTCAAAGAATTTTGAATAGTTTATTACCTATGGGGGAGTCAGTTATTGCTGTAACTGGTGGTAATACCATGGCGACGGTATCTAGTAATTTCAATCCGAAATTATCACAACAGCGCGATTTGGTTTTTGTTCCAGCGCGAGGTGGAGTAGGCGGTTCAACTTTAATTCAAGCCAATAGTGTTAGTGAAGTAATGGCCTTAAATACGAATGGAAGTTATCGTTCGTTATATGTTCCTGAACATGTTAGCAAGGAAACATATATGTCATTAAGTCAAGAACCAGGTGTGGCTGAAGTAATTGAATTGATGAATAAGGCAAATTGTTTGCTTTATAGTGTAGGAAATGCCAAAATAATGGCAGAAAGACGTGGCTTATCTCGAAATGAGCAATCGTTAATTGCTGAAAAAAATGCAGTTGGTGAAGCGTTTGGTTGTTTCTTTAATTCAGCAGGACAAGTAGTATTTAAATTACCTCGGATTGGATTAGATTTAGATAATCTTGCGACATTCCCTTATACAATAGCAATTGTTGTTGGGGAAGAAAAAGTAGAGGCTTTAAAAGCTTATACAAAAATCGCACCAGTATCAAATACATGGTATGTAATTGATGAAGGTGTAGCAAACTTGGTTTTAAACGAGGAATCTCGTTAAAATAATAAAAAATTCCTAGGAGGAAAAGTATATGACAGTTAAAGTTGGTATTAACGGTTTTGGACGTATTGGACGTTTAGCATTCCGTCGCATTCAAGAAGTGGAAGGAATTGAAGTTGTTGCAATCAATGACTTAACAGATGCAGCTGCATTAGCTCACTTATTAAAATATGATTCAACACAAGGACGTTTCAACGGTGAAGTTGAAGTATTAGATGGCGCGTTCCGCGTTAACGGAAAAGACGTAAAAGTTTTAGCTAACCGTAACCCTGAAGAATTACCATGGGGAGAATTAGGAGTAGATATCGTTTTAGAATGTACTGGATTCTTCACATCTAAAGAAAAAGCTGGCTTACACTTAAAAGCTGGTGCAAAACGTGTAGTTATCTCAGCACCTGGTGGAAGCGATGTACCTACAGTAGTTTACAACGTAAACCATGATATTTTAACAGGTGAAGAAACAGTTATCTCTGGTGCTTCATGTACTACAAACTGTTTAGCTCCAATGGCTAAAGTTTTACAAGATAAATTTGGAATCGTTGAAGGTTTAATGACTACTATTCACGGTTACACTGGTGACCAAAATACATTAGATGCTCCACATCCAAAAGACTTCCGTCGTGCTCGTGCAGCAGCAGTGAATATTGTACCTAATACAACTGGTGCAGCTAAAGCTATTGGTTTAGTAATTCCTGAATTAAACGGAAAATTAGACGGAGCAGCTCAACGTGTTCCTGTACCAACAGGTTCATTAACAGAATTAATCACTGTATTAGAAAAAGAAGTTTCTGTTGAAGAAATTAACGCAGCTATGAAAGAATCAGCTAACGAATCTTATGGATATACTGAAGATCCATTAGTATCTTCTGATATCGTAGGTATTTCTTACGGATCATTATTCGATGCAACTCAAACAAAAGTTATGACAGTTGGCGACAAACAATTAGTTAAAACTGTTGCTTGGTATGATAACGAAATGTCATACACATCTCAATTAATCCGTACTTTACAATACTTCGCAAGTTTATAATATAAAGATAAGCTAGTCGTATCAAAGTAATTAGGGCGATGGAGGCATTCTCGCTTCCTCGCCTTTTTAAATATAATACCAAGAGATTCCTTAATCTTTAGCTTGGTGTGTAATTTATTAAAGCAAGATTATATTATGTGAGAGTTTATCTCGCTCCAAATATAAAAATACTAGGAGGCTATTTTATGGCGAAAAAAGTAGTAACAGATTTACAAGTAAGTGGAAAGAAAGTATTAGTTCGTGTTGATTTCAACGTACCATTGAAAGACGGCGTTATCACAGATGACAACCGTATTGTACAAGCATTACCAACAATTAAATATTTAATCGAAAACAATGCTAAAGTAATCCTATTCTCTCACTTAGGTAAAGTGAAATCAGAAGACGACAAAGCTAAATTAAGCTTGCGTCCAGTTGCAGAACGTTTACAAGAATTATTAGGACAAGAAGTTACATTTGTTCCTGAAACTCGTGGAGAAGCTTTAGAAACAGCTATTAATAACTTAGAAGACGGACAAGTATTATTATTTGAAAACACTCGTTTCGAAGACATTGATGGTAAAAAAGAATCTAAAAACAACCCTGAATTAGGCGCTTACTGGGCTGGATTAGGTGATGTATTTGTAAACGACGCTTTCGGTACAGCTCACCGTTCTCACGCTTCTAACGTAGGTATTGCAAGCCACTTAGATACAGCAGCTGGCTTCTTAATGGAAAAAGAAATTAAATTCATCGGTGGAGCAGTAGATGAACCAAAACGTCCTTTCGTGGCTATTTTAGGTGGAGCAAAAGTGTCAGATAAAATTGGTGTTATCGAAAACTTAATCGATAAAGCTGATAAAGTTTTAATCGGTGGCGGTATGGCTTATACATTCTTCAAAGCTCAAGGCAAAGAAGTTGGTATGTCATTATTAGAAGAAGATCGTTTAGAATTAGCTAAAAGTATTTTAGAAAAAGCTGGTGACAAATTAGTATTACCAGTAGACAATAAAGTAGCTAAAGAATTTTCAAACGATGCTGAAATCACAATTGTTGAAGCAGGTAAAATACCAGCTGACCAAGAAGGTTTAGACGTAGGACCTGCAACAGTAGAATTATTCGAAAACATCTTACAAGGTGCTAAAACTGTTGTATGGAACGGACCAATGGGCGTATTCGAATTACCTAATTTCGCTAAAGGTACAATCGGTGTATGTGAAGCAATCGCTAACTTAGACGATGCTACAACAATCATCGGTGGTGGTGACTCTGCAGCAGCAGCAATCTCATTAGGTTATGCTGATAAATTCACTCACATCTCAACTGGTGGTGGCGCTTCTCTAGAATATTTAGAAGGTAAAGAATTACCTGGCGTTGCAGCAATCTCAGACAAATAATCAAAACAATTCAATTAATAATTAGATGGCTGATTAGTCATCTAGTTATTTTATGATCCAATTTTAGGAGGAATATATACATGCGTAAACCAATGATCGCAGGAAACTGGAAAATGAACAAAACTCACGAAGAAGCACGCGCTTTCGTGAAAGCAGTAAAAAATGATATCCCTAGTTCTGAATTAGTAGATTCAGTAATCGGAGCTCCATCTTTATTCTTAGAAGGAATGAAAGAAGAAGCGAAAGGTTCTGAATTACGTATCGCAGCTCAAAACTGTTACTTTGAAAATGCTGGTGCTTTCACAGGTGAAACAAGCCCAGCTGCATTAAGTGCATTAGCTGTTGACTATGTAATTATCGGACACTCAGAACGTAGAGAATATTTCCATGAAACTGACGAAGAAATTAACAAAAAAGCTCACGCAATTTTTGCAAATGGTATGAAACCAATCATCTGTTGTGGTGAAACTTTAGAAACTTATGAAGCTGGTAAAGCTGGTGAATTCGTTGCTCAACAAGTAACTAAAGCATTAAAAGGCTTATCAGAAGATCAAGTTAAATCATTAGTAATCGCTTATGAACCAATTTGGGCTATCGGTACTGGTAAATCAGCTACTAAAGATGATGCACAAACAATGTGTAAAACAGTTCGTGACGTTGTTGCCAAAGACTTCGGTCAAGAAGTAGCAGATGCAGTTCGTATTCAATACGGTGGTTCTGTTAAACCAGAAAATATCGCAGAATATATGGCTTGTCCAGACGTTGATGGAGCATTAGTTGGTGGTGCAAGCTTACAACCAGAATCATTCTTAGCTTTATTGGAGGCAGTAAAATAATGACTAAATCACCTATGGCAATCATTATCCTTGATGGATTTGGTTGGAGACCAGAAGTTGAAGGCAATGCAGTGGCATTAGCTAAAAAACCAAACTTTGACCGTTATTACAATGAATTTCCACATACAACATTAAAAGCAGCAGGATTAGATGTAGGTCTTCCTGAAGGACAAATGGGTAACTCTGAAGTAGGACATACAAATATTGGTGCTGGCCGAATTGTATATCAAAGTTTAACACGTATTGATAAAGCAATTACTGATGGTGAATTCCAAACAAACGAAGCATTATCAGGCGCTTTTTCACACGTTATTGAAAACAAATCAGCATTACACTTATTTGGTTTATTATCAGATGGTGGCGTACATAGCCACATCAATCACTTGATTGCCTTAGTTGAAAATGCTAAAGCAAAAGGAATTGAAAAAGTTTATGTGCATGCTTTCTTAGATGGTCGCGATGTTGCTCCAGATTCAGCACCAGGATATTTAGCTACTTTAGAAGAAAAACTAGCTGAAATTGGTGTTGGTGAAATTGCAACAGTTTCAGGCCGTTACTATGCTATGGACCGCGATACTCGTTGGGAACGTGTTGAATTAGCATATAATGCCATTATGCATGGTGAAGGTCCTAAATTTGCTTCAGCTAAAGATGTAGTTGATGCAAGTTATAAGGAAAATGTTATGGATGAATTTGTAATTCCTTCAGTAATTGAAAAAGATGGCAAACCGGTAGCAACAGTTGAAGATAATGATGCGATTATCTTCTTTAACTTCCGTCCTGACCGTGCTATTCAATTATCAAATGCAGTAACTGATAAAGAATGGAATCACTTTGATCGTGGTACTCGTGCTGAAAACGTTAAATTAGTTACTATGACTTTATATAATCCAAGCATTGATGCTAAAGTAGCATTCCCGCCAATCCCAATGACAAATGTTATTGGTGAAGTATTAGCAAATAAAGGATTAAAACAATTACGTATTGCGGAAACTGAAAAATATCCACACGTAACATTCTTTATGAATGGTGGACGTAATGAAGAATTTCCAGGTGAAAACCGTATTTTAATTCCTTCACCAAAAGTTGCTACATATGATTTAAAACCAGAAATGAGTGCTTTTGAAGTAGGAGATGCATTATATGAATCTATTATGAATGACGAAAATGATGCAATTATCTTGAACTTCGCAAATCCTGATATGGTTGGACACTCTGGAATGTTAGAACCAACAATTCAAGCAATTGAAGCTGTTGATGAAAACTTAGGTAAAGTCGTTGATGCAATTCATGCTAAAGGTGGACACGCAATTATCTTTGCTGACCATGGTAACTCAGAAACAATGGTAACACCAGAAGGTAACCCTCACACAGCGCATACAACAGTACCTGTACCTGTAATCGTTACTAAAAAAGGTGTAGAATTACGTGAAGGCGGACGTCTAGCTGACGTTGCTCCAACGTTATTAGACCTATTAAATGTGGAAAAACCTGCAGAAATGACAGGTGAATCACTAATTATTAAATAAATTTTGAAGAAAATGCTTACATTCGGAAGTAAATGATTGCAAGTATTGTCAGAATTTAATAAAATAAGGTAGTAAAATAAATTAAATATAAAGGAGTTAATAAATCATGCCATTTATTACAGACATTTTAGCAAGAGAAGTATTAGATTCACGTGGTAACCCAACTATCGAAGTTGAAGTTTACACAGAAAGCGGTGCGTTTGGCCGTGGAATGGTTCCATCAGGAGCATCTACAGGTGAACACGAAGCAATCGAATTACGTGATGGAGACAAATCTCGTTATTTAGGAAAAGGTGTTTTAACAGCAGTTGATAACGTAAATAACATTATCGCTGAAGCTTTAATCGGTTATGATGTTCGCGAACAATTAGCAATTGATAAAGTAATGATCGATTTAGATGGAACTCCTAACAAATCTAAATTAGGTGCTAACGCAATCTTAGGCGTATCTATTGCCGTAGCTCGTGCAGCAGCAGAATACTTAGATTTACCATTATACCAATATTTAGGAGGATTCAACTCTAAAGTTATTCCAACACCAATGATGAATATCGTTAACGGTGGATCTCACTCAGATGCTCCAATCGCATTCCAAGAGTTCATGATCTTACCAGTTGGAGCTCCAACATTCCGTGAAGCTTTACGTTGGGGTGCTGAAGTATTCCATTCATTAGCAAAAATCTTAAAATCTCGTGGTTTAGTAACTGCTGTAGGTGACGAAGGTGGTTTTGCTCCTAAATTTGAAGGAACTGAAGATGCAGTTGAAACAATTTTAGAAGCTATTAAAGCAGCTGGTTTAGAACCAGGTAAAGATGTATACTTAGGATTTGACTGTGCAGCATCAGAATTCTACGTTGATGGTGTATATGACTACACTAAATTTGAAGGTGAAGGCGCTGCAAAACGTACTTCAGCTGAACAAGTTGATTACTTAGAAGAATTAGTTTCTAAATACCCAATCATTACTATTGAAGATGGTATGGACGAAAACGATTGGGAAGGTTTCAAATTATTAACTGAACGCTTAGGCGATAAAATTCAATTAGTAGGTGACGATTTATTCGTAACAAATACTGAAATCTTAGCGCGTGGTATCGAAAATGACATCACTAACTCAATCTTAATCAAATTAAACCAAATTGGTTCAATCACTGAAACATTTAACGCTATTGAAATGGCTCAAAAAGCTGGATACACTGCTGTAATCTCACACCGTTCTGGTGAAACTGAAGATTCAACAATCGCTGACGTTGCAGTTGCTGCAAATGCTGGCCAAATCAAAACTGGTTCATTAAGCCGTACAGACCGTATTGCTAAATACAACCAATTATTACGTATTGAAGATGAATTAGGTGAGTTAGCTGAATACCAAGGTATCAATGCTTTCTACAACTTAAAAAACAAATAATTTAAATTTTAATAAAATTGATTAGTTACGGCTAATCGCATGACGTCTTGAAACACTCTTGCTATTTAGTGAGGGTGTTTTTTTTCGGTGTGCCAAGCATGGCACTAATCTATCTGGTGAAAGTCCAGTCACGGGTATTTACCGCCAAGTGTAGCGAACCACAAGTTGGTATCAGAAATGGTATAGATGAAGGAAGTGGTGTAGCAAA
>NZ_FOGF01000058.1 GCF_900111135.1 Granulicatella balaenopterae
TTGTTTTAGGTAGTATTCACCCTTCCATGTATCGTGGGCGTAAACAGAATTAGGAGTAATAAAATACCAATGACCATTGTATTCTACCCATTCATTCCATGCCATTTTTCCACTGTCTTTTAGATAAGAACCATCTACCCATTCATTATGCGCTAATTTCCCGTTTTCTTTAGCAAAATGATGACCAGAATAAGAGTCATATACCCATTGATTTCTAACCATTTTTCCGTCTTCACCAACAAAAGAATCATTGACTATAGTGTTGCGAGCCATTTTACCATCTTCTTTGAAGTAGTACCAAATTCTTGTCTTAACTATATTAAACCACTCTGATTTTTTCAAGAAATTTGTAAGAGGGTCTACATAATAAGTATCTTCTCCAACTTGAATCCAACCTGTTTGAACAACCCCTTCTTGATTGGTATAAATCATATCAGTCGTTTGTGGGATAGTATAAAATCCAATTACCTTCTCTCCATTATCGTCAAAATAATATAGCTGATTAGCAATAGTTACAAAACCTTTTTGCTTTTCTTGGTCAGTTGAATCTCCCTCTTCAACCGGTTTAGTATCTTCTACACCTTCAACTGGTTTAGTATCCTCTACCGTTTCAATTGGTTCTGGTGTACTAGGTGCTTGTTGTTCTGAAGCGATTACTGATGGAGTAGCTAGACATAATAACGTACCAACAGTTACCATACAAGAAATTTTTTTCATCTTTTTTTCCTCCTTAAAAACTTCTCGCCAAATTGGCGAAAACCCTCGTTATGTTTTTTTGGCTCTTCTTATATATATTTTACAATATATTGACTTAGTTTTGTATTATTTTAGATATGGTATTTTTTTAAATACCATTATTTAACTTCATATTTATTCCTCCTTTCTAACCTTTCGCCAAATTGGCGAAAAGTTAGTATCTAAGAAATCATATCTTCTTTATCTAATGTTTGATACATGGTATTCATATACTCAAATGCTGATGTTTCATTTTTAGGAACTAATCCATTTTTAGTAACCCAATAATCTTTATCATCTAATTGATATGGAGTTGTTTTATTCCATTCTTTTAACGGTTCTATTACACCAGTAATACCATCTTCACCGATTGTTACCCATATTGTATCTTCTTGTTTTTTTAATTGATTTTCTAATTCAGTAACTTTTTCTAAAAAATCGTGAGGATTCTTTAGATATTGTTCTTTTAATTTTTGTAATCGTTCGGCTTCAGTTGTCACAGTAAATCCCCCTTCCCTTAGTTGCTTTTTCTCTTAAAGCGTTGTATAAAGCACAATTAATATCTAATAATTCATTCATTTTTTCAATCATTATTTTTGTTTCTGTGAAAATTGTTGTTCTTGCCCAGTCGTCACGATTATCTTCACTTCCTAATAATTCTTCGTACCATATTAAGAAATAATAGATACTGTTACGGTATACTATAGCATGTCCAACAGCTGATTCTAGATATTCTACTGGTAAACAATCTAATATATCAGATTGTTTGATACCTAATTTTTTACATGTTAATACATTAGCAATTGTAGTATAAATGCTATCTGCTTGTTCTGTATATTTTTTCATCTGATTATATAGTATCATGTTTCTCTTCCTTTCTTATTCCATATTATACTGCATATAATTTTTCTGGTTGATAAGTTTTGTGATTATATTTTTGTAATAGCTTTGTGATTTCTTCTAATTTTTCTTCTGTTAGTGTTGTGTTTTTTAGAATAATTTTAGGAGTATACATTTTACCGTCAGCAACATTACAAACATAAAATAGTAGGTCTTCATCATTCTTATCGTTAATAGTAATTTGTAAATTATGATACGCATATTTAATAGCTAGTTCATTATTAATTTTCTTTAATTCTTTTAGTAAGATTAATTGTTCCACGTTCATTCTCCCTTTCTTCTCAATTTATATTTTATCTTCTCCCTAAAACTTTTCGCCAATTTGGCGAAAGGTTGGGTTATGTTTTTTTCTTTTTAAGATGATACTTACTTCTTCGATACTTATTATTGGACGTTTTGAATAAATATTTTAATTTTTTGGATAACTTCTTTTTTTACTTGTTGTCCTTGTCTGAACATATAACTTTGTGCATCAGTAATATTTGCTAATTTATTAAAATCTTTTATTTTTATTTCTTGACTATAAAGATATTCTAAAACACTTTTTTGTAATTCTTCATATTGTGGTTTTAATGCGTTTCCCCTTATATTTTGACTATCATTACTTTGAATGCTTTGTACTTGTCCATCAAAAAACGTTGCACATTCAATAGCTTCAGATTGTTTTGTAAACTGTTTTGCATACTCTTTATAAGTTGTAAAACGATATCTTTTTGATGGCATATCTTTATCTTTATATGGATTTAAATCATAAATAATTTCTTTTACAAATCCTCTATTTGTTAAAACAATATATGCTTCTTTCACCTCTTAATTTCTCCTTTCAAACTTCTCGCCAAATTGGCGAAAAGTTACTTAACTATCTAAAGAGCTACACAAATTATGATTTACTATATAATTTAATAAATACCTTGAATTATCTTCATTAGCATAAAATTTTAAAAGTAGCGAATCTTTATCTATATTAACTACTAGTAACACTCCTTTTTATATTATTTTTCAATATATACTTCTTCATTCCAATCAACATAACAATCATCTACATTGACGTCATCAAGAAACAATTCAACATCATATTCATACCCTGCTCCAATATTTTCAATTGCTTCAATCATAGCGTTATTCGTAATATTTAATTCAATAGCTTCACCATTATCAATATGTTTTTGTACAATTTCTTCATCATCAGCTAATGTAATATCAGTGTTTTCAAATGTCCAATATTCATCAAAAAAATCAGTATCAGTATCAATGTATCGTTCATCACATAATTCTCTAAATACTTCTTTAACAAGATTTTTATATCGTGATGAATAATTCCAATCTGTAAATGTTGTTTGCGATTTACAACCTTTATCAGTGATGACAACTGTAAATGCTTCTATCGGTTTTAATAGTTCATCTTCAATTTCAGATAATCTATTTTCAGTTAAACCGTTACTCATTTTAAAGGTGTTATTTTCAAAATCTACATCACAATAAAATAATTCAAAACTGTTATGTTCCTCATCGTATAATGTAATATCTCTAAATTCCTCTATACATTCTAAAAATTCTAATTTCTGTTCTAATGTAGCAATACATTCTAAAACTTCATCATTATCTAATCGTTGTTGAATGGTTTCTTCATCTAATTTATCTAATGTAATTGAATCATCTTCAAATTTCCAATATTCCTTTATATCGTCCCATTCTTTTTGTGGGAAGTTTTTATAAGAACATTCAACTTCACTGAAAACATCATCTAATGTTTTACCATAAAAAACATCTAACCAAAAACCATCTAGTTTATTAAAGCGAACCATTATTTCAGATATTTTCCTTTCACGTTTGCAAGCCCATTTTAAGATTTCTTTTTTTGTCATTTCCATGTTTATCTACTCCTCTATAACTTTTCGCCAATTTGGCGAAAGGTTAGATTATTGTATATTTTCATTGATTGTTATTTATTATTTTTTATGTTATATTATGTGTAGAGCTAAAGCCATTTTGTTTTAGCGTCATGTAGTTAGACCGCTTTTATTAGCGGTCTTTTTTTATTGTCTACATAAGCTAACTCATTCATTTTTTAATTTCTACATTTTCGGGGTGAAATCTGAACGGAAATTAAAAGTTGCTTCATTTTCTGGATTATTATAATATGCTTCTTGTTCTCTAGCTAATTTAATCAAACCATCAAAACTTGATAATTCTTCACTTGGCTCGTCTGAAAAAAATTCACTAAAATCACCGTATTCTTTAACCTTATAAAACTCTCGATTAAAGTTAATGATAAAGCTATTACATCGTTTTGGATGACCCCAATTTTGCCAATCTTTAAAGAATACAACGTGGTGAGCATCAACAATCAATAGATACCCATACTTTGTTTTACGAATATGGTTTGAACCAACTCTAACTACTACATTGTTTTCGTCTGCGGATACATGACTGCCTAGTAATTTATTAAACCGATTACTAACATTCACTATTTGCCCATCATCAGTAAAACCTTTATATTTATAATTTGCTAAAAAATTGGTAAATATTTTCTTTCCCATAATTTTTTCTCCTTCCAAACTTTTCGCCAAATTGGCGAAAGGTTAAGTAATTTTTTATTTTCTTAATCATTCAGTATCATACCCATTTTTAGTAATGTTTTAGTTAATTTTGGATAATCTCCATCGTTAGCATATCCAGCGTTTTCTGTATAGATTCTACATTTTCCTAAATTGTGCGCCTGGTATTTGCAATATTTTTCTGCTTCTGCCCTTGTTAAGAAATACGCAACCGGCTCCCAAACTATTTGATAACCATTCTTGCTTATTTTAAAATCAATACCTTCAAAATCCCCATGTCTGCTTGTGTCAAAATCATCTGAATACTCATCATCCAAAAACTCCTGCAATTCAGATAATTGTCGTTCATTTAGTTCCCATTCCTCTAAAGCCCATTCAACAACTTCTTCCTTAGTGTGGTGAATATCTCCTATCGTTGCTTCATAATATTCAACGCCCTCCACTCCCATATCATGAGGACATGGTAAGTGAACTTCTTTTTGAACAACTACAATAGGCTCCGTTGTAAAATCTTTATTTCTTTCAGCCTTATATACATTCGCATATTGCTTCAAAAAATATACTTCTTCTTCGTTTAATTCTACTGTTATTCTCTTAGTGTTCATTTATATTTCTCCTAATCTTTTCACTATCTGCAACAATATACGCTTGCCAACTTTCAATTTCTGCTTGACTATCCTCTACTTGTCTTTTTAATCTATCTCGTACTTTTTTTAATTCTTTAATTTGTTTATTTTTAGCGTGAATGATAGACTGCTGTTCTTCATTTTCTTTTTCTAATTGTTTCACATATTTTAAAATAGTTACTTTTTCACATTCGTATATTTCTATTTTTCTTTCTAGTTGTTTTATTTTTTGAAAAGGGTTCAACATTATTTTTCCTTCTTTCAAACTTTTCGCCAATTTGGCGAAAACTTTTAATGATTATTTGTTTGAAGCTCAACCACACCAAATGCAATTGCTAATTCATCGAATGTAATTTCACTGTATTTTTTTGTACGTTTTTTGTAATTCCAATCTTTATGAAATACCTTAAAAATAAAATCTTCTCTAAATGACAACGATAAAATAAGTCCATCATTAGATTCTACTGAAATGAATTTTTTAGGATACCACATTAGATGATTTTCTAAATGACTTTCTTTAGGTAACTTAATTAATACAGCTTTTTCCGTAATTGATTCAATATTTTTAGCGTTAAAATAAATTTTTCTCCACATAACTTTATCCTTTCTCAATAAAAATAAGGCTATTATTAGCCTTGTTCATTGTCTTTATATTCTTTTGTCCAATTATTTATTGGAACTGTAAATTCCATTGTTGATGGTATATCTGCTTCCCCATAATTTTCAAAATATCTAATTAATGCAGCCATTAAATAGCCTTCAAAATTTCTTAAATTAGGATTTGTTTTACGTTCATGCAAGCATCTATAAATCACTTTATGTAATTCTAAAAAGTCTTCTTCTGCTAAGTCTTCTAAGAAAATTGTATTTTTAGAATGTTTAGAAACATGAGACTTAGCTTTAAAAATACAGCCAATAATGTTTTTAAAATCTTGTATATCATTTCTAGAAAATGTATAAATCAAGTCTGTTATATTTTGTGGGAGTCCTTGTTTTGTGTAATCATATATATTTTCTTTTGGTAATTTATTTGTTAATTGTCTTTGGTCTTCAAACTGTTCTCTAGTTCGTGTTGTGTCTTCTCCGTTATTTCTCATAACAAAGTGGTGTTGTCTTTGGTCTTCAAGTTGTTCTCTAACTTGTAATTTATCGTTGTCTTGTGATTCATATGATTCATTTGTATCATTTGTTGTTTTTATATTTAATCTTTTTATATTTAATTTATTAACTGTTCCTTTTGAACTGTTCATTTTGGACTGTTCAAAAGGAACTCCCCAAACTTCCGGAGTTTTTCCGATACTATTTTTTGGACTGTTCGAAAGGAACTCCCCAAACTTCCGGAGTTTTTCCGGTTCGGTTTTTTTCTTATTTTTTGCTCCAATTAATTCATACCCAATTTCATTCATTTTTAATATTAAATTTTCTATATCTTCTTTTGTAAATGGTACTTGATCGAAAAAATATTTATAATTATATTTCATACCTTCTCGTTTTTTAAACGCTACTATGTAATTTTCTTCTAATAATTCATTCCAAGCATTATTAACACTTTTTGTTTTATTTTTAGCAAAACAATTTTGTAACTGTGTTTTATGAAACACATAGTCTTCTGGCATACTAATCATATATGCAAGCAATCCTCTTGCTTGCAAAGATAAATTATTGTTTTGTAAAAAATCTCTGCTAATACTCTCATAACCTTTATTTCTATTATACTTATATATCGCCATTAAATTTCCCCTCTTTCTATACCCCCTTTATATAAAAAACCACAGAAAAAAGATTCTGTGGTTTATTACGAGGGCTTATTCAGTTATTAATTCAATATGAATCTGATTAGAAGTTTTATAAATCATAATGTAATTTTCTTCTACTAGTTTATCTAATACTTTATCAATTTTATCAATAGTTAATAATTCTTTTAATTCTTTTCTATTTGTATAAATAATATTATGTTTATTTCTTTTTTGGTAACAGTATGTTAATAATAATTTTTCATTCCAATCAATATTTTTATCATTATAAAAAGGTTCGTTTATAATATTTATTTCTGGAGTTTCGTAAAATATTTTTCTCTTATTCATAAAAATCATCTTCCTCCTGTTCTTTTCTTTCTTCTAATTTATCATGTATCTTTACAATAGCAATAATGAATATTGCTAAAATTACTACACCTTTCAATAAAAATAGGAAAACTTGTAATGGATAAACAAAAACTGCTACAATCAACACTGCTACAATAGCTAAAAGAGCAAGAAGAATAATACAATATCCTACATATAGAAATAGATAAATTATAAGTCCTATTGCAGCTAATGCTAAAAGTCCTTCTAGAAATCCCATTACTGTTACCTCCTATTATAGTTTAATCATTTTTTTAGAATGCAATAATTCTAATAATTCTTTTAGTATTACAGTATCTAATTGTTTTTCTAAAATAGATAACTCTTCATTATTTGCTATTTCATTCATTAAATCATCTACTGTTTTTTTTGTTTTTTTACTATTTGTCTTTTCTAATTCTTCTTCGTTATCTTCATCTTCACTTGTAAAACATTCTTTTATAGCATCTTCTGTAATTGGATTAATAGTTTTTATTAGTTGTAAGTTTTTACTAGTAATTTTAATGTCAAAATTCACGATGCTATTAAAAATAATTAATTGTTCGATATCAGAGAACTTAGCTAAAATTTCTCCGTTTGCAAGAGATAATTTTTTATTATCTAATAAATTCATAAATTCATCAATTAATTTTGCACAAGCGACGTATCTAGATAATGTTCTTTCACTTATCTTTTCTTCTACGGCAATTATTTTTAGAGAATCAGTACCTTTTTTCCCTTGGTGTTTTGTAGCATCCACTTTTAGTTTGTAAGCTCTTGCTTTTTCACTTTCTTTAATGTGTTGTCGTTGCATAAAGTTACTTTGCACTAAACCTATCGCAGTTTCTTCATCCGTTAGATCTTTAATTATCGCTGGAATAGTTGTCCAACCCAATCGCTTAATTGCTTCGTATCTATTATGCCCTGCTACAATTTCATAATAATCTTTTTTAGGTCGTACAATAATAGCATTGTCTAACCCTCTTTTTTTTATATCCATCATTAGAATTTCTAATTGTTTTTCAGTATATTCTGTAAATGG
>NZ_FOGF01000014.1 GCF_900111135.1 Granulicatella balaenopterae
ATATCGTAACATAATAACTATTTATGCAATTAAAACAACAAAAAACATGCATTACTACACTCAGCTGATAATTATAGGAACTGTACTCACTTGAGCACTAAATTTTTTTAATGATGGATATATACAATAAAAAAGTAAAAAAAGAAATCATACAGATAATACTGTATGATCTCTATTTCCACTCCATCAACCCTATTTGACAAAGAGCCAAAAATACTACGCACATTAATTTGTGCGTAGTATTTTTTTGCTTTTGTAATGTTATCAATGGAAAGTTCTATTGATGATCTAAATCGTTTTGTAAAGTAGTAATTAAGCCCTTTATCTTTTCTAATTGCGGAGACACTTCTTTTTGGAAATGAGCCAAACGATTTGTTACATCTTCAGTAACATCAACAGCTGATTGGAGCCCATCAGTTTTTAAATGAGTAATAGACTGTTGTAAATGAGCGATATCATGCTGTACTTGTTTTTGATTAACTTTTAAATCGATAAAGTATTGTTTTATTCTTAAACGTGTATTTTTACCGGAATCAGGCGCTTTTAATAAGCCGTAACTAGAGCCAATTAAGCTCCCGATAATAACACCTTTTGTATATCTATCCATTTATGTCTAAGCCTCCATTTGTTTTGCAATTGAATTAGTGATTGCAAGAAGTTCATCGTTAGTATGTTCATGTGTTTGCCATTTTAAGCCAAAGCTATCTTGTTCTGAATATCTTGGAATAATATGGATATGCGAATGGAATACTGATTGGAAGGCAACTTCACCATTATTATTTAAAATATTGATTCCTTTAATATCAGGATTGCTGTTTTTAATCGCATTTGCAATTTTTGGGATGCGTTTAAATACATCGCTAGCTAATTCTTCATCATATTCCATAATATTTGGAACATGTTTTTTGGGTAAGACTAGTGTGTGTCCTGGTGTTACTTGGGAAATATCTAAAAATGCCACGACTACCTCATCTTCATAAATCACATATGAAGGGATTTCTTTATTAATAATCTTACAAAAAATACAATCTGTCATATCAAATACCTCTTTTCAATAATTGTTTACAATTAAACTTTACCAAAAAAATGATAAAATTCCAATAAACTAGCAAAAAAATATAAGTGGTAGTATAGTAATAGGTAGATTGATGCGATGGAAAGGAGAGATGCAATGACATTATCAGTAGAACAGATTACAGGAGGATATACAAAAGTACCTGTTATTAAGGAGATTAGTTTTACCGTAAAGCCTGGAGAGATTTGTGGCTTAATTGGTTTGAATGGAGCAGGAAAGAGTACAACAATAAAGCATATAGTTGGTTTATTACATGCATTTGAAGGACGGATTGCGATTAATCATATTTCACTAGCTACGAATCAAGAAGAATATCGACGCTCATTAGCTTTTATTCCCGATTCTCCCATCTTATATGAAGAATTAACCTTTAGAGAACATATTGAACTAACGGCCAAAGCATATGGACAAGATACTGAGGAAACCTATCAAAGAGCATATCATTTAGTAGAACAATTTCATTTAACGAGTAAATTGGATTTTTATCCAGCATATTTTTCAAAAGGAATGAAGCAAAAAGTATTAATAGTGTGTGCTTTAATGTTGGATGTGCCAGTTTATATTATTGATGAACCATTTTTAGGATTAGATCCTTTAGGTATTAGGACACTACTAAGCTGTATTCGTGAAAAAAAAGAATGTGGTGCATCAATTGTTATGTCAACTCATGTATTAGATACTGCTGAACGATTTTGTGATAAATTTGTGATTCTACATGAAGGGAAGATGCTACTTTCAACTACATTAGAAGAACTATTATCTAAAACAGGAGAAGATCGCTTAGAAGAAGCTTATTTTACCCTATTAGAAAATAATGGTGATGGCGATGAATGCTAAAGAATATTGGTTTCGTCGTTCGCAACAGTATCATAAAGAGATGCTAAAGTATAGTCGTTATATCTTTAATGATCATTTGATGATGGTGGGGATTATCTTTTTAGGTTTTTGCGCTGTTCAATATGCTAGCTTTATCAATCAGTTAATAGTTATTAGTCCGTTAATGATTTATGGCTTAGCTGGATGTATGAGTGGGTTACCATTTATTGGCGCATTAGTAACTTTAATAGAAGAAGCGGATGGTTATTTTTTAGGGATGCAAGTTAGAGAGTGGAAGAAATATTTTATCTATTCTTTTGTATATAGTTTATGGCTACCATTCGTTTTAAATATTGTTATTTTATTTATATTATCTCCTTTATTATTGAAATTTTCATTCATAACTAGTGACAAACTAATCCTTTTACTTATCTTAGTAACTATACTAAAATGCTTAGATTTAGAAAAAGAATTGTTTTCTCTTGAAACTGCCAAAATTAAGCATATAATAATGAATATAGTCCAAGCTATTGTTACTTATATCATTATTATAGCAAGCCTTTTGAGTGATGTAAGAGTTTGTTTAGTGCTAGTTGTTTTGCTTAGTGGTTTGATGATAGCTGTTTTCTATCATTGGTATCATAAAGAATCGTTATTTAATTGGCAAAGAATTGCAGTTAGTGAAAAAGTACGCCAAGATAAGTGGTATCGTTTTATTGAATTATTTGTTGATACGAATAATTGTAAAAAGACAAAGATTCATAGTTCCGTTATCACTAAAGTATTTCAACGCTATTTATCTCTTGAAAATGATTCTCCATCAAATTATCTTTTTAGTCGCACACTAACTAGAGTTGATGCCTATAATCGTTTTTTTGGTAAATTTACAGCAATGATTATAATATGTTCGTTTGGTATATCATCTGTATCGCTATATCTACTATTTTTAGCAATCTGTTTAACGATAGAAGCTATTTATATTAGTAGTTTAGCCAATTATCATGAAAACCATCTTTTGATGAAGATATTAAATTTATCAACGACTAAGACAAGCAATACAATTATCAGAATCATTATTCGTTGTTTACTCATTCAAGAAATAATCTGCTTAATAGTAATCGTCAAATATATATTTTCGTGGATTTATCTACTTTATATAGTAGCTTTGAACATATATTTGCTTATTTTTGTTAAGTTTTTTATATTTAAGAGAATGAATAAAAAAAGATAAAAAAACGTTTACAAAAATAAAAAAATGCTAGCTTTATGATGATAGATTTTGTACAATAGATAAAGGTAATAATTTTTGGAAGGAGAGAAAAAAATGAGCAATTTTCATGTTATGGATCATCCGTTAATTCAACATAAATTAACAATGATTAGACAAAAAGACTGTGGGACAAAAGTTTTTCGTGAAGTGGTAAATGAAATTTCAATGTTGATGGCCTATGAAGTGTCACGTGACCTTCCGCTAGAAGATGTTGAGGTAGAAACACCATTAGTAAAAACTACACTAAAAACATTGGCGGGAAAAAAAGTTGCGATAGTTCCAATTTTACGTGCTGGATTAGGCATGGTTGATGGGATTTTACAATTAATTCCAGCAGCCAAAGTAGGGCACGTAGGAATGTACCGTGACCACGATACGCTACAACCTGTAGAATATTTCGTGAAACTACCATCTGATATTTCAGAACGTCAATTGTTTGTTGTTGACCCGATGTTAGCAACAGGTGGATCAGCAGTTGCCGCAATTGATTCTTTAATTAAACGCGGAGCACAACCAAGTTCAATTAAATTCTGTTGCTTAGTAGCAGCCCCAGAGGGAGTTAAAGTTTTACAAGAAGCTCATCCAGATATTCATATTTATACAGCTTCATTAGATGAATGCTTAAATCAAGATGGATATATCCTTCCAGGACTAGGAGACGCCGGAGATCGTCTTTTTGGAACTAAATAATAGAACTATAGTCACACCAAGAGCGGTTGGACTATTGCCATATATTTGACAATAATCATAAACCACTTTTGTGTTTACACACAAAGGTGGTTTTTGTATTTAGTTCTATAAATATTATAGAAGAGGAGGGAGAAAATGGAAGCAGAATCTAAAATTATTGAAATACTTGGGTTGCAGTTTTCAGCACCAATTGTATATTCAACCTTGTTAACATGTACTCTGATTATTATATTTTGTATTGCAGCAACGCGAAGGGCTAATATTCGCCCGGGTAAACTACAAAATATATTAGAGTCCATTATAGATTTTACGCAAGGGATTATTGAAAGTTCACTTGATTGGAAAGAAGGCAAGGCTTATCATTTGTATATTTTTTCATTATTTAGCTTTATTCTAGTTGCGAATATTATCGGCTTAGCGATTTTTATTCATTATGATGAATTTAGTTATTTTAGTAGCCCGACAGCTAGTGTTGTAGTTTGTTTAGCGTTCTCGTTAGTCACTACATTAATTTGTCACTATTCTGGCGTTAGAAAATTTGGCACGAAAAAATATATTCAAAATTCATTTTTAAGTCCAATGTCATTTATGCTACCAATTAAGATTATTGAAGAATTTACAAATACGATTACATTAGCCTTCCGTTTATATGGTAATATTTTTGCAGGCGAAGTGTTACTTGGATTAGTAGTCATGTTTGCATCAAGCTTTGGCTTAATAACAACCGTTTTTGCTTTACCATTAGAAATGATTTGGCAAGCATTCTCCGTTGTAATTGGTGCTATCCAAGCATATGTATTTTGTACATTAACAATGGTATATATTTCACACAAACTTGAATCTGAACATTAAAAAAAATAAAAACAACAGGAAAGAGGAAATTATTATGACAGAATTAGCAGCAGCAATCGCAGTAGTAGGGGCAGCATTAGCAGCAGCCTTTGGTAACCAAGCAGTAATTACAAAAACAATTGAGTCAATGACTCGTCAACCAGAATTATCAAAAGATTTAAAAGCAACAATGTTCGTAGGTATCGCCTTAATCGAAGCTATGCCAATCTTCGCAGTATTAGTAGCGTTAATCTTAGTATTCGTTAAATAATCTAGTTCGAATTATACAAAAATATCGAAATTGAGGAGGGATGATGATGGTTGAAAATATCTTTGCCAATATTGGTGTAACAGCATTAATGGACTCGCTTTTCGTTATTGTGTCATTTATTTTAATGATTGCGATTATTAAACATTTTGCTTGGGATAAGATCGTTCAAACAATGGAAGCTCGTCGTACTAAAATTAGTACAGATTTAGACGTTGCTGAATCGAAACGCAAAGAAGCAGAACAAATTCAAGCACAAGCAAAAGATATTATCCAAAGTGCAGAAAATAAAGCAAGTTCAATTTTAACTGAAAGTCGTTCAGCTAGTGAAAAATTACAAAAAGAAATGTTAAATGAAGCTAAAAATAGTGTTGCCAAAATGAAACAAGATGGTCAACATGAAGTTGAATTGATGAAACAACACAGTTTAGTTCAAATGGAAAATAAAATTGTTGAATTATCAGTCGGCGTTGCTGAACAAATTTTGAAAAAAGAATTGACACCGGAAATACATCAACAAATCATTGAAGAATTTATCGAAGGGTTGGATTGCTAATGGCTAGAATTAATAAAACAATTTTAAGAGAAGCAAGCCTATTCTATACAAAAGTAAAATTTGAAAATAAATTAGATGTAGTGACTAAAGATCTTCAAGAATTATTGGATGGTATTCAAAATAAAGGTGTATTTTGTCAATTATTACATTTAGAACAAATTACATTAGAAGAAAAAGTTAAAATTATGGCGGATATTTTAGTTGATATGTCTGAAGATACCAAAGAATATTTAGCACCATATCTTAACGAAGAGATGATTTTTCATTTAGTGGAAGCTATTGAAGCATTTTTAAATATTTATGAATCTAATAAATTAGAAATTGTGACAGCTGTTCCTTTAACAGATGAACAAATCGAAACAATTGCAATGGCTTTCCAAAAGAAAACTAATAAAGAATATGATGCTTGGCTTAATATTATTGATGACAATATTATTGCCGGTGTCCTAGTAAAATCAAAAGAATATTTATATGATGGTACAGTTATGAATAAATTAAATCAATTTAAAAATAACTTACATCACACGGATTTGAAGGGGTGAAATGATGGAAACAGAAATGAATACGATAACAGATAAAATCCGTAAAAAAATTCAATCATTCGAAACTGAACAAATGATCGAAGAAGTCGGTGAAGTATCATTTATCGGTGACGGTATTGCGCGCGTTATTGGCTTAACAAATGTTATGGCTGGTGAATTAGTACAATTTGAAAACGGCGCATATGGTATGGCTCAAAACTTAGAGCGTAATGATGTTGGTGTTATTATCTTTGGTACATACGAAAACATTCATGAAGGTGAAACTGTAAAAAGAACAGGACGTATTCTGGATGTTCCAGTAGGAGAAGCATTAATTGGACGTGTTGTAGATGCCTTAGGTCGACCAATTGATGGGTTAGGACCAATCGAAACAACTAAACGTCGCCCAGTAGAAAATGAAGCTCCTGGTGTTATGGATCGTAAATCAGTTCACCAATCATTAGCAACAGGATTAAAAGTAGTAGATGCTTTAGTTCCTATTGGTAAAGGTCAACGTGAGTTAATCATTGGAGACAGAAAGACAGGTAAAACAAGTATTGCAATTGATGCAATTATTAACCAAAAAGGTAAAGATACTTTATGTATTTATGTAGCAATTGGTCAAAAAGAATCAACTGTTAAAACATTAGTAGAAACATTAAAGCGTTATGGTGCAATGGATTATACAACGGTTGTATCCGCAAGTGCATCACAACCAGCACCAATGCCATACATTGCTCCTTATTCAGGAACAGCGATGGCTGAAGAGTTTATGTATGCTGGAAGAGACGTATTAATTGTATATGATGATTTATCAAAACAAGCAGCAGCTTATCGTGAAATCTCATTATTATTACGTCGTCCACCAGGTCGTGAAGCTTACCCAGGGGATGTTTTCTATTTACATTCTCGTTTACTAGAACGTTCTGCTAAATTAAATGATGCATTAGGTGGCGGTTCATTAACAGCCCTTCCAATTATTGAAACACAAGCAGGCGATATCTCAGCTTATATTCCAACAAACGTTATTTCAATTACTGATGGACAAATTTTCCTAGAAAGTGACTTATTTAATTCAGGCGTACGCCCTGGTTTATCAGCTGGTTTATCAGTATCTCGTGTCGGTGGATCTGCTCAAATTAAAGCAATGAAAAAAGTATCAGGAACATTACGTATTGACTTAGCAAGTTATCGTGAATTAGAAGCCTTTACACAATTTGGTTCGGATTTAGATATGGCAACACAGAAAAAATTAAATCGTGGTAAACGTACAGTGGAAGTCTTAAAACAAGGAATTCACCAACCATTACCAATTGAGCATCAAGTATCAATTTTATTTGCTTTAACACATGGTGTACTAGACTCAATTCCAATTGAAAAAATTAAAGATTTCGAAAAAGGTTTATACCAACATTTAGAGTATGAACATAGCGACATTTTAACAGCCATCCGTGAACAAGAAGTCATTCCGGATGAAGAAGAATTCTATACTATTCTTGATAAATATAAAACAATCTTTATGTATGAAGGTTCTAAATAGCTAAAAAATAACAACAGAAAAGGTGATTGCAATGGGAGCTTCGTTAAATGATATTAAAAAAAGAATCAGTTCAACGAAAAAAACTAGTCAAATTACAAGTGCTATGCAAATGGTCTCTGCTGCAAAATTAGCGAAATCAGAACAAGCTGTACGTAAATATCAAGATTATGCGGAGAAAATCCGTGAAGTTGTTACTCATTTATTATATGCACACGCCTATGAAGATAATAAGAATTTCACAGAAGAAGAATTAGCTGAACAACGCTTATCAGATAATTTTATTGATTATCATGATTTATTAATCGAGCGTCCAGTTAAAAAGACAGGCTACTTAGTTATTTCTTCTGACCAAGGCTTAGCAGGAGGATATAATAGTTCAATCTTTCAAGCGACAAAAGAAATGTTAGAATTAGATCATGATTCTTCTGATGAGTATGTCATTTTAACAATGGGGGCAACAGCAAGTAATTTCTTTAAAAAGCAAGGAATTGATGTGAGTTTAGAAATTCAAGATATTAGTGATATTCCAACGTTTGAAGAAGTACGTAAAATTGTTACAAGTGCAGTTCAAATGTTCCGAGATGGTGAATTTGATGAATTTTATGTTTGTTATAATCACCACGTTAATGCATTATTATCAAACTACCGTGTAGAAAAAATGTTACCGATTATTGACTTAGAAGAAGAGGAAGCAAAAGAATATGAATTGGACTATATTTTTGAACCCAATAAAGAAATTTTGATGGATACTTTATTACCGCAATATGCAGAGTCTCTAATATATGGTGCCATTATTGATGCAAAAGCAGCTGAACATGCTTCACGTATGACAGCAATGCGTAGTGCAACGGATAATGCCAAAGACTTAATTAATGATTTGACTCAAGAATATAACCAAAGTAGACAAGCGCAAATTACGCAAGAAATATCAGAAATTGTCGGAGGAGCAGTAGCTCTTGAAGAGACATATTAGAAAATGGAAGGAGGAGTTTTTTTGAGAACTGGAAAAATTATCCAAGTAGTTGGGCCAGTTGTAGATGTACTATTTCCATTAGAAGCGGGTGTACCAGATATTCACAATGCTTTAGAAGTGCGAAAAGGCAATAACAACGGAAAAAAACAAACAATTATTTTAGAAACAGCTGTTGAGTTAGGGGATGGTGCTGTACGTACGATCGCTATGGAATCAACAGATGGTTTACAACGTGGTATGGAAGTAGTTGACTTAGGAAGAACAATTACAGTACCAGTAGGGAATGAAACATTAGGTCGTGTATTTAATGTATTAGGAGATACAATTGACTTAGAACCAAAATTCCCAGCAGATTTTCCTAGATCAGAAATTCATAAAAAAGCACCAAGTTTCGATGAATTAAGTAGCCAATACGAAATCCTAGAAACAGGTATTAAAGTAATCGACTTATTAGCACCTTACTTAAAAGGTGGTAAAATCGGATTATTCGGGGGTGCCGGTGTAGGTAAGACTGTTTTAATTCAAGAATTAATTCATAATATTGCAGAAGAACTAGGTGGTATTTCAGTATTTACAGGTGTAGGTGAACGTACTCGTGAAGGTAATGACTTGTATTATGAAATGCAAGAATCAGGAGTATCTTCTAAAACAGCTATGGTATTTGGACAAATGAATGAGCCACCAGGAGCACGTATGCGTGTTGCCTTAACTGGCTTAACAATTGCTGAACATTTCCGTGACGAACAAAAACAAGATGTACTATTATTTATTGATAATATTTACCGTTTCACACAAGCTGGTTCAGAAGTTTCAGCTCTATTAGGACGTATGCCTTCTGCAGTTGGTTACCAACCAACATTAGCAACAGAAATGGGACAATTACAAGAACGTATTAGTTCAACAAAAGATGGATCAATTACATCTATCCAAGCAATCTATGTACCAGCTGATGACTATACTGACCCTGCGCCAGCTACAACATTTGCTCACTTAGATGCTACTACTAACTTGGAACGTCGCTTAACAGAACAAGGGATTTACCCAGCCGTTGACCCATTAGCTTCAACATCAAGTGCTTTATCACCTGAAATTGTAGGAGAAGAACACTATGAAGTTGCTATGAAAGTTCAACAAATGTTACAACGCTACCGTGAATTACAAGATATTATTGCTATCTTAGGTATCGATGAGTTATCTGATCAAGAGAAAATTATTGTTAATCGCGCTCGTCGCATTCAATTCTTCTTATCACAAAACTTCCACGTAGCAGAATCATTTACTGGTCAACCAGGTTCATATGTACCAATTAAAGATACCGTTCGTGGTTTCAAAGGAATTATCGATGGATTATATGATTATATTCCAGAAGATATGTTCCGTAATGTAGGCCCAATTGAAGATGTTATTGCAAAAGCAGAGGCGGCAGGATATAAAGGGGGCAAATAGATTATGGTGAACAAAAAAGAACTGACGGTTATTGTAACAACACCGGAAGGAAAAGTTTATAATCACACATCTTGTGCTCTAACTGCCCAAGCTGTTGATGGTGGTTTAACTATTTTACCTAATCATGCGCCAATTATGGTTCCTTTAAAAATTAGTGCTTTAAAATCAAAACGAGTGGATGATCAATCAGACGATCCATTTGATTATATTGCTATTGGTGGCGGAATTATGGAAGTTAGAGATAATATTATTACTATCCTAGCTAATGTAGCAGAATTAGCCGATGATATTGATGTCACTCGTGCTGAACGTGCCAAAGATAATGCAGAATCTGTTTTGAAAAATAAACAAGCCTCTAAAAAAGATATCGACCGTGCACGAATTTCATTAAATAAAGCTATTAACCGAATTAGTTGTTCGCGTCATAGACATTAAAGGCAATAAGTTAGGAGTGAATACTCCTAGCTTTTTTTTATGTGAATTTTGTGCTATTATTATAATTACTGAACAAATGGAGGAATATCATGAGAATAATCGATATTAGTTTAACGATTCAGTTAATAGTAGAATTGAGTTTTATTTGCTTATCATTTTGGGCACTTGAAGCAATCGATTTTAATAAATTTATAAATAAAAAACAAATAATAAAAAAACAAACAGTCATATTGTTATTAGCATTAGCTTTAGGTCATATAGTGGCGCAATTAGTTTTTTCGCTTACCAATATCATTTCAGCAATGCTTGGCAATATTTAATTAATCGTGAGAAAGTATTCGGAGGGGTTTTAATGGATAAAATAATTGTTCGAGGTGGTAAAAAACTGAATGGAACAGTTAAAGTAGAAGGAGCTAAAAATGCAGTTTTACCGATTTTAGCAGCAAGTATTTTAGCAGAGCAAGGAGTAACAGTTTTAACAAATGTGCCTAATTTATCAGATGTACATATTATGTTAAGTGTATTAAATTGTTTACATGTTACTAGTGAATTTGATGTAGAAAACAAAGAAATTGTATTAAATGCTACAAGAGATGTCCAAACGGTAGCTCCTTTTGAATATGTGAGTCAGATGAGAGCTTCAATTGTTGTTATGGGACCTTTATTAGCACGTTTTGGACATGCACGTGTAGCAATGCCAGGAGGTTGTGCTATCGGTAGTCGCCCAATTGACTTGCACTTAAAAGGATTTGAAGCAATGGGGGCTGAAATTTCTTTAGAAAATGGCTATGTTGAAGCACGCGCCAAAGAACTACATGGTGCTAGAATTTATTTAGATTTCCCATCTGTAGGAGCAACACAAAATATTTTAATGGCTGCAACATTAGCAAAAGGCACAACAATCATTGAAAACGTAGCTCGAGAACCAGAAATTGTTGATTTAGCGAATGTATTAAATAAAATGGGAGCTAAAATAGTAGGTGCTGGAACAGAAGTCATTCGAGTAGAAGGTGTTGAACAATTAGAAGGAACAGCTCATTCAATTATTCCTGATCGCATTGAAGCTGGTACATTTATGGTAGCTAGTGCTATAACAGAAGGTGACGTATTTATTGAAGATGCCATTTCAGAACATAATCAACCATTAATTGCTAAATTACGTGAGATGGGTGCTACTATTGAAGAAAAAGTAAGTGGGTTACGTGTAATTGGACCAAAAGAGTTAAAAGCTACAGCAGTAAAAACACTACCTCATCCAGGTTTCCCGACTGATATGCAATCACAAATGACAATTGCACAATTATTAGCAACTGGCATAAGCACAATGAGTGAAACAGTTTTCGAAAATCGCTTTAATCATTTAGAAGAATTACGAAAAATGAACGCTATTTTCCGTATTGAAGGTGGCGTAGCTATAATGGAAGGACAGTCAACCTTACAAGGAGCTCAAGTAGAAGCAACTGACTTACGAGCAGCAGCAGCCTTAATTATTGCAGGAATGCGTGCAACCGGATATACACGTGTAACAAAATTAGAATATTTAGACCGTGGATATCATAATTTCCATTTAAAATTACGTGCATTAGGTGCAGATATTGAACGAATCAATGAAGATGATAAACATCGCTTCACAGATTATGAATTAGATACTATTTTAGCAAATATAGTGTAATAAAATTATTAAAAAAACTAATTGACATGAAAGACTAATTCATGTATAGTTAAGTAGTTGAGAAAACAAGCAGAAGCATCCCGCTTCTCACCTAAGTCGACAATATGTCCTTGGGTTGATAGATAAATGTTTTACTAAAAACGACATTTAACAGCGGGAGCGTAAATGCTCTCGCTGTTTTGCTTTTTTCTCTCAATTATTTTTGGAGGTGAACAATCATAGCAAAAGATATGATGGTCAATGATGGAATTCGAGCTAGAGAGTTACGTGTCATTGATAATGACGGTGAACAATTAGGTGTTCAAACAAAGCAAAATGCTTTGAAGATTGCAGAACAAGCAGGATTAGACTTAGTGCTAGTTGCTCCGAATGCAAAGCCACCTGTTGCTCGAATTATGGATTACGGTAAATTCCGTTTCGAACAACAGAAAAAAGAAAGAGAAGCTCGTAAAAACCAAAAAGTCATCAGTATCAAAGAGGTGCGTTTAAGCCCAACAATCGATGAGAATGACTTTAATACGAAATTGAGAGCTGCTCGTAAGTTCCTTGGAAAAGGCGATAAAGTAAAAGCTTCAATCCGTTTCAAAGGTCGTGCAATTACGCATAAAGAGATTGGGCAAAAAGTCTTAAACCGCTTAGCTGGAGAATTAGAAGATATTTCTACTATCGAGCAAAGAGCGAAAATGGATGGACGCAGCATGTTCTTGATGTTAGCACCCAAAACTGAAAAGTAAGAAAGTAATAGGAGGAAAGTGTCATGCCAAAACAAAAAACACATCGTGGTTCAGCTAAACGTTTCAAACGTACAGGTGGCGGAGGCTTAAAACGTGCGAAAGCATTCACTAGTCACAGATTCCACGGAAAAACTAAAAAACAACGTCGTCACTTACGTAAACAAACTATGGTTCACGCAACTGACATTAAACGTATCAAACAACAATTAAGCCAAATGCGTTAATTTTAATACGCAAATCAATATGTAAAAGCAGTCGCTAGACTGACTGACCAAGGAGGAATTCAATATGCCACGTGTTAAAGGTGGAACAGTTACTCGTCGTCGTCGTAACCGTGTATTAAAATTAGCAAAAGGTTACTACGGAGGCAAATCAAAATTATTTAAAACAGCTAAACAAGCGGTTATGAAATCATATATGTATGCTTACCGTGACCGTCGTCAGAAAAAACGTGATTTCCGTAAATTATGGATCACTCGTATCAATGCCGCAGCTCGTATGAACGGATTAAGCTATAGTAAAATGATGCACGGATTAAAATTAGCTGGAATCGAAATGAACCGTAAAATGTTAGCTGATTTAGCAGTATCAGATGCAGCAGCATTTACTGTTTTAGCTGAACAAGCTAAAGAAGCATTAGCTAAATAATGATTTAAACTCTACTATCTAGAGAACATCAAAAGATGGGAAAATCATTAGACTTAAAGGAGGAAAAATAACCATGGCAAAAGTATGTTATTTCACTGGACGTCGTTCTAAATCAGGTAATGCTCGTTCACACGCTATGAATGCTAACCGTCGTACATGGAAACCAAACTTACAAAAAGTTCGTGTTTTAGTCGATGGCAAACCTAAAAAAGTATGGGTTTCAACTAGAGCTTTAAAATCTGGTAAAATTGAACGCGTATAATTTATAAACATTCAGGGAGTATTTGGAAACAAATGCTCTTTTTTTATGTAAAAAATTAAAAGATAAAATATTTAAAAACTTATTAACAAGTGGATAATATCCTTTAGAAGAGCAAAAAATTCTGTGGATAAGTAAATATAATAACTTATAAAAATCATTATCAATAGTGATAGTATTTAGATAATTGTGGAAAAGTAATGGTTATAAACAAGTGGTATAATCGTTTTTCTAGAATTATAAAAAAGTGATAGGACTATTGTGGATAAGTGGTAAAAGCTAATAATAAGTAGAGAATTTATAAAAATTTAATCTTTATTTCTTCAAAAAAATTAGGTTAAAAATCTATAGTATGGTATCATATATATGATATAGATATTATAGCTATAAGTTACTAAAATAGTAATGGTATAAAGAGGAGGTTGTTTTTAATGGCTGTAAAAATTCAAACTAAAGATGGTTTAATCGAACTAAGCAATGATGTAATTGCTACAGTTGTTGGTGGTGCGGCTACTGATAATTATGGTGTAGTTGGAATGGCTAGTAGAAACCACATTCGTGACAATGTAAATGATATTTTGAAAAAAGAAAACTTTGCAAAAGGCGTTGTGATTCGTCAAGAAGGCGAAGGTGTTGCTGTTGATGTATATATTATCGTTGGATATGGCACTAAAATTTCAGCAATTTGTCGTAATGTACAAGAACAAGTTAAATATAATCTTGAATCAATGTTGGGATTCTCTGCAAACACCGTCAATGTTTATGTTCAAGGAGTAAGAATCATTGAAGCTTAAGCTTTGATGGATTAATCAAGGAGGATACAAATGGTTACAAAAATGGAAATTACAGCACAAGATTTTCGTGCAATGGTAGAAATAGGGGAAGCTCGTTTAAGTGAGAATGTTGATTTTGTCAATTCACTAAATGTATTCCCGGTTCCAGATGGAGATACTGGTACTAATATGGGCTTAACATTCACATCAGGAGCTGAACGAGTGGCTAATTCAGACGCTACAACTGTTGGTGATTTAGCACAAGATTTAGCAAAAGGATTATTAATGGGAGCTCGAGGAAATTCAGGAGTTATTTTATCACAAATTTTCCGTGGATTTTCTAAAGCAGTAGAAGGAAAAGAGACGCTATCAGGTGAAGATCTATCAGATGCATTTACTCATGGAGTTGAAACTGCTTATAAGGCTGTAATGAATCCTGTTGAGGGGACAATTTTAACAGTAGCAAGAGAATCAGCTAAACGTGGTGTTAAAAAATTAGAAAAATCTGCTGATATTAATGAGGTAATGGGTTCTGTTTTACGTGGATCTGAAAAATCATTAGCTAAAACACCAGATTTATTGCCAGTCTTAAAAGAAGTGGGTGTTGTTGATTCAGGTGGTCAAGGTTTAGTATTTATCTATCAAGGATTTTACGAAGCATTAACTGGACAAGCAGCTCCAACTAAAGCAATGATTAGTACAAAAATTGATTTATCATCAATTGCTCATAAAGAAGTGCATGACTATTCTGAAATTTCAACTAGTGATATTAAATATGGCTATTGTACAGAAATCATGGTTAAAATTGGTGAAGGTGAAACTGTTACTGATGAATTTGACTATGATACATTCCGTCATTATTTAAATGAATTAGGAGACTCATTATTAGTAGTAGCTGATGATGAAATTATTAAAGTTCATGTCCACACTGAACGTCCTGGTGAAGTGATGAATTATGGTCAACGTTTTGGTTCATTAATGAAAGTCAAAGTTGATAATATGCGTATGCAACATGAAGAAGTTATTAATCATGATTATTCAGCTAAAGTTAAAAAAGCTGCAGCACGTAGCAAATATGGTATTGTAGCTGTCTGTGCAGGCGAAGGCATTAAAGATTTATTTACAAGTATGGGTGTGACAACTGTGATTAATGGTGGTCAAACAATGAATCCAAGTACGGAAGATATCTTAGCTGCTGTGAAAGAAGCGAATGCTGAAAATGTTATTATCTTACCAAATAATAAAAATATCTTAATGGCTGCTAATCAAGCTGCGGAAGTATCAGAAGACTGCCAAGTATCTGTAGTACCATCCAAAACAATTCCACAAGGCTTAGCAAGTTTATTATCTTTTGATGAAGCACAAACAATCGAAGAAAATCAAGAAGCGATGACTGAACAATTATTAGTAGTGGCAAGTGGTCAAATTACTAATGCTGTAAGAGATACCTCAATTGATGGTGTTGATATAAAAAAAGATGATTACATGGGAATTATTGATGGCAAAATCTTAGTAAGTACTGCAGATAAAAAAGCAACTACAATTGAAACAATTAGCCAAATGATTAATGAAGATTCTGAAATCGTAACATTAATTTTTGGTGAAGAAGCAACAGAAGAAGAAGCAGAAGAAATTTCTGAAGCAATTGAAGAACAATTTCCTGAAGTAGAAGTAGAAGTGCATAATGGACAACAACCAGTATATGCATACTTAATTTCAGTAGAATAAGAAATCGTCAGAACCATTTATAACATTTTTTCTGAAACATTTTAGATTATGTGCTAAAATGAATCCAAGAGAATTTTGTTATAAGTGGTTTTTTTTACTAAGAAGGAGGATTATAATGGAAAAGCAAATGACTAATTGGAAAAGTTGTTTTCAGCCTATAACGACTTTACCAGGTGTTGGTCCAAAGAGGGCTGAAGCATTAGCAGAATTAGGACTGGCATCTATTTATGATTTAATGAGTCATTTTCCTTTTCGCTATGAAGATATGCAAATACGAGATATCCATTCGATTGCAGATCAAGAAAAAGTAACTTTAAAAGGTATAGTTGTAACCGAACCTATTCTATCTTATTATGGGCATCGCAAAAATCGTTTATATTTTAGACTGGCGATTGGTGAAGCGGTGATTATGGTGTCATTTTTTAATCAGCCATATTTGAAGAATAAAGTGATACTAGGTGAGGAGATAATTCTTTTTGGTAAATGGGATGAAAAGCGTCAAACTTTAATGGGAATCAAGATTGTTGGTAGCCAGTCAAATGATGAAGATCATCAACAATCATTTGAAGCAGTCTATCGAGCAAATAAAGGGATTAAGCAAAAGACCATTTTTCAATTAATTCAGAAAAGTTTTGAATTATATGGTGAATTCATTCCAGATCCACTTCCAAGAATTATGAAAGAAAAGCGTCATTTAATGGGGCATTCTTTGGCAATGAAGTTAATGCATTTCCCAACTAATCCTCAAGCTGTTCAAGAGGCGAGGTATCAATTAATTTATCAAGAATTATTTTTATATCAATTAGGCTTACAAGAATTACGTAAACACCGTCGTTCGACCAAACAGGGGATGGTCTTGCGGTATGATAATCAGCAATTAAGAGGCTTTATTAAGACTTTGCCATTTGAATTAACCGATGGACAAAAGAAAGTGTTAAATGAGATTTGCTATGATTTATTGGCGCCTTATACGATGAATCGTTTACTACAAGGGGATGTAGGTAGTGGTAAGACAGTTGTAGCGACAGTTGCGATGGTAGCGAGTGCTTTAGCGGGAGCGCAATCTTGTTTAATGGTACCGACTGAATTATTAGCTTATCAACATCACCAATCTATTAGTAAGTTAGTTAGCAATCAGAATTTAGTAGTTGCCAAATTAACTGGTAGTACAAAAACAAAGGAACGACGAGAAATATTAAATCAATTAGCCAGTGGTAAGATTGATCTATTAATTGGGACACATGCTGTCTTTCAAGATGATGTCACTTTCCACAATTTAGGCTTAGTGATTATTGATGAACAGCACCGTTTTGGGGTAAAACAACGTCAAAAATTAACGAGTAAGGGAGAAGGAGTTAATATCTTACAAATGACCGCCACTCCTATTCCACGTACCTTAGCAATTACTAGTTTTGGAGAAATGGATACCTCGATTTTAAGCGAAGCACCTAAAGGACGTATTCCCATTAAGACGCATTGGGTAAAAGAACAAGAAATGGATCAAGTCTTTCAATATGTCAAACGAGAAATTGATGCGGGACGTCAAGCTTATGTGATATCGCCCTTGATTGAAGAATCTGAAACTTTAGATGTAAAAAATGCTGAAGAGATTTATCGCATGGTGTCAGAACGTTTCCACAATCAAGTATCAGTTGGATTACTACATGGTCGTATGAAAAATGATGAAAAAGATCAAGTGATGACTGATTTCCAAGAAAATAAAATACAATTATTAGTCTCAACAACTGTCATTGAAGTTGGGGTAGATGTGCCAAATGCAACAGTAATGGTTATTCTAGATGCGGACCGTTTTGGATTAGCGCAACTCCATCAATTGCGTGGACGAGTTGGACGTGGAGCGCATGCTTCAACTTGTGTATTAATCGCTTCTCCCAAGACTGAAAATGGGAAAGAGCGGATGAAAATTATGTGTGATTCAACAGATGGATTTTATTTAAGTCAGAAGGATTTGGAGTTACGTGGTTCGGGAGACATTTTTGGTGTGAAACAATCAGGAATTCCAGAATTTTTACTTGCAGATATTGTTAGAGATTATGATATACTAGAAGAAGCGCGTTATGATGCGATTGAGTTTGTAACGCAAGATTATGAAAAGACAGAATTATTAGAGTATTTTATGAAAAGACAAGCAAAAGATATGACGGAGGTTTAGAAAAAGATGGTTAGAATTGCAATTGATGCGATGGGTGGCGATTTTGCTCCAGAAAAAATAGTTGCTGGGGTCATCAAAACAGCTAAAGAATTAACAGATACAGAATTTCAATTATATGGTGATGAAGCAGCAATCAGAACCTATTTAACAGAAGAATTAGCCAATATTAAAGTGATTCATTGTTCTGAAAAGATTAAGTCAGACGATGAGCCAGTTCGTTCTATTCGTCGTAAAAAAGATGCATCGATGGTTGTAGCAGCTAAAGCAGTTAAAGAAGGTCAAGCGGATGCATTATTTTCAGCCGGTAACACGGGAGCTTTACTAGCAAGTGGCTTATTCATTGTAGGGCGAATTAAAGGAATTGATCGTCCTGGATTAATGCCTGTATTACCAGTTTTTAATGGCGATAAACAACAATTTGTTATGATGGATGTGGGTGCTAATGCTGATTGTAAACCACATCACTTAGAACAATTTGGTATTTTAGGAACATATTATTCTCAATATGTACTAGGTGTCAAAAATCCAACAGTTGGTTTATTAAATAATGGGACCGAATCAACAAAAGGAAATGAATTAACAAAAGAAGTTCACCAATTATTAACAGCCAATGAAGCTATTAACTTTATTGGAAATGTTGAAGCGCGTGAATTATT
The DNA here is from genome assembly GCF_900111135.1 of Granulicatella balaenopterae. Taxonomy (GTDB): domain Bacteria; phylum Bacillota; class Bacilli; order Lactobacillales; family Aerococcaceae; genus Granulicatella; species Granulicatella balaenopterae. The sequence goes on from NZ_FOGF01000014.1 coordinate 19,065, forward strand.
GCAAGGACCAGCTGATGTTGTTGTAACTGATGGATTTACAGGTAATGCCGTTTTGAAAACAATTGAAGGAACAGCTATTGCTTTACTAAAAACAATGAAAAAAAGTATTTTATCAAGTGGGTTAAAAGCTAAATTAGGAGCAGTATTGTTAAAACCAACTTTTAAAAAGATAAAATCATCAGTCAATTATGAAGAATTTGGTGGGGCAGTCTTATTAGGTGTGAAAGGTCCGGTCGTAAAAGCACATGGAACAGCCGATGAAACAACTGTCTATTATACATTAAAACAAATTCAGACAATCGTAACATCAAATGTGATTACGGATTTAGTTGACTATTTTGAAAATAATTAATCATCTTTTAGGGAGCAGCCAACATAGGCTACTCTCTTTTTATAAAATAAAATTATACGTGCATAAACACACAATTCAGACTATAATAAGGGTAATGAGTCAATTAATGAGGGGGAGAGTATGCCAAAAGGACAAATTGTAAAAGCTTTAAGTGGTTTTTACTATATAGAATCAGAAGGTATTGTCTATCAAACACGAGGACGTGGAGTATTCCGTAAAAAGAAAATCACGCCCTTAGTTGGAGATTATGTTGAATTCGATACAACTTCTTTAACAGATGGTACCGTTACAAAAATTTTACCAAGAAAAAATGATTTGGTGAGACCGCCAGTTGCTAATGTTGATTGTGCTGTCATTGTAATGTCAGCTATTGAACCAGATTTTTCAACTTATTTAGTTGATCGGTTTTTAATATATTTAGAATTAAAAGATATTAGACCGATTATTTATATTTCAAAAATGGATTTGGTTGATGAACAGCAAATGGCAGACATTAAAGCATGTGCAACAGCTTATGAAGCATTAGGATATCGTGTGTATTTATCACATGAATTTGAGCAAGAAGCATTTTTAGCAGATTTAAGTGATGAACTAGTGGTCTTTATGGGACAATCTGGTGTTGGTAAGTCGACATTAATTAATCACTTTATTCCAGAATTATCTTTGGAAACAGCAGAAATTTCTAGTCATTTAGGTCGCGGTAGACATACAACAAGGCATGTCGCTTTGCATAAAGTAAAAGATGTGTTAATTGCAGATACGCCTGGATTTAGTACATTAGATTTGATTGATATTGACAAAGAAAATCTACCCTATCTATTCCCAGAATTTGCCAATAGAGCTCATCTTTGTAAGTTTAGGGAATGTTCTCACCAACATGAACCCAAATGTGCTGTAAAAGATGCTTTAGAAAATGGTGAAATAGCACAATTCCGTTATGATCACTATACAAGCTTCTTAGAAGAAATTGAACAAACTAAGCCAAAATATAATAAAAAATAATGGAGGTATTAAGATGAAAGTAGCACCATCAATTTTAAGTGCAGATTTTGCCAATTTAGAAAGAGATGTTAAATTAGTTGAAGGGTATGGCGCAGATTGGATTCATATTGACGCGATGGATGGGCAATTTGTTCCAAATTTAACATTAGGAGCCAATATTGTTAAAGCTTTACGTCCGGTAACTGATTTAACATTAGATTGCCATTTAATGGTTCAAAATCCAGAACGTTTTATTAAAGATTTTGCAGATGCTGGCGCAGATTATATTATGGTTCATGCTGAGGCAACACCGCATATTCATCGTGCCATTCAACAAATTAAGCAAACGAATACAAAAGCTGGAGTTGTTATTAATCCAGGTACATCAGTTGCGGTGATTAAAGAATTATTACCAATTGTTGATGCTATCTTAGTTATGACGGTTAATCCTGGTTTTGGTGGACAAGTTTTCCTTGAACATACTTTAGGAAAAGTTCGTGAATTAGATGCTTTGCGTAAAGAACATGATTATCACTATTTAATTGAAGTTGATGGTGGTGTTAATGGTGAAACTGCTAAGTTATGTAGTGCTGCTGGAGCGGATGTAGCGGTTGCTGGTTCATATGTTTATAATTCAAAAGATATTAAAGCAGCAATTGAGTCTATTAAAGAGGCTTAAGAATGATGAAGAAGATATTTGTAGTCATTGGTGGGCCTGATGATGATGTATTAGAAGTTTTAACACAATACCATACAACAAGTGACCTTCAAGAAGGGGTTTTTGTAGGGGTTGATGGTGGTTGTCCTAAATTAATAAAAGAGAATTTACCAATTGATTTTGCCATTGGGGATTTTGATTCAGTATCAGTTAATGAACGTCAAAGAATTAAAGAATATGCGCAAGAAATGATTCAATTACCTTGCGAAAAAGATGTGACTGATTTTGAAGCGGCTCTAGCTTGGTGCGTGGAACATTATCCAATGAATTCAATCCATATTTTAGGAGCTTTTGGCGGACGGATTGATCATCAATTATCTATTATATGGATTGCTAATCAAGTTAAATTTCAAAAAATCCTAGCAAATTTGCATTTTGAGAGTTTAACCAATTATTTATCTTTTTTACTTCCAGGACAACATCAATTACAAAAATATCCTAATATGAAGTATTTATCATTTATTACGATGAATAAAGTGACTAATGTAAGTTTAAAGAATGTAAAATATCCTTTAGATGGGGTGAATTATGATACACCGGTAGCTTTAATCAGTAATGAATTTTTAACAGATACAATGACAATTTCATTTGATGAAGGGTTGATGATAACTTGTCAGACAAATGATAAATGAAAAGGGGGAGAGTCCATGACTCCAAAAGATTTATTAGTATATGCTAAAGAAGTATTAAACAATTCTTACTCACCTTATTCAAATTTTCCTGTAGGGTGTGCAATTTTATATAAAGATGGGAAAGTGATTACTGGCGTGAATGTGGAAAACGTATCATTCGGTGCTACTAATTGTGCTGAACGAACAGCTTTATACACAGGTATTACACAAGGATATCATAAAGAAGATATCGAAATGATTGTGATTGCTGGTAAAACCGACTATTTTTTACCACCATGCAGTCTTTGTCGACAAGTATTAGTAGAGTTATGCCCAATGGATACACCAGTCTTTTTATCAAACAATCAAAATGAATTATATGAAACAAGTGTTAAAGAATTAGTGCCATTAGCATTTATAGAAATGTAAATAAAAACATCATTGTGGAATATCCACAATGATGTTTTTTAAATAGTGTAAAAGATAGCATAACAGATAGTAAATAATAAAGCGTACCACTGTAATGCGGTTAAATATTGCTTGGTTGTTAAGTGTTTTTTGGCAGCTACTTTTATGAATAAGAAACAAACGATGGTTAAAATCATAAAAATAATGCCAGTAAGGGTAAAATGATTATGATACATCGCAAATATAATGATATAACTAACCAAAGGCATAATACCAAAAATAAATTGTAAAAAAGTTTGCATAACATAGGTAGATGAATGAGCTTTTAATTCGCTATTATCGCTATGTTTTTTTTGTTTGATATTAGTTAAAGATAAAGCCAATAAGATAAATGGTAAGCTAATAGCAACAAAGCTTGGAATAACAGCCCCAGCCAATAAATAATAAGCAATAAAGTTACCAAGGCCATAATAGCTAATCGTTTTAAAAATAACATGATAGTAATATAATCCATGGGTCGTATCTGTAATGAATAATTGTACATGATTTAATAATAAAATAATAAGAGATAAATAAGTGATCTCATGATTAAAATTATTCCAAAAATAAATCAGTAGTGTTACAGCAAAAATATTTGTTATAAGAATCGTCATCAATGTTACTATTTTTTTCATTTTATTAGCTTTGTAGTAAATAGTTTCTTGAATAAATACTATAGCTAAAAAATAAAATAAAATCGAGATTGGTCGCCATGAAAAGCTAGATGATTTTAAGGCTAATAATGTCCCAAATAATAAACCATTCATCGGTGTTAATAATAGTGCAACCAAGGGATTTGTAATGATAGACGATAGGTGATGCAAATTGTTTTTATAATCAGTCATATCGATATCCTCATTTTCACAGTTTCTTTAATCATAGAAAAATACTAGCATAAAGTCAAGGTGTTGAAGGATTTTATGATATAAAAAATAAATGATGCCATTGAAGAATTTCTTCAATAACATCATTTATTGTAGAACCTACAAAATAAGGTAACTAAAAACTCTTTTTTCTAGTATTTAACAATTTGTAGCATTATTTTTAAGGCTAAGGATTCTTTTGATTGTTGTTGGAAGTGAATTTTTTCTCCGTTGGCATAAAGCATAGTGACTTTATTTTCATTAGAATTAAAGCCAATTGATTGATCAGAAACGTCATTAGCAATAATAATATCAGCTTTTTTACGAGTTAATTTACTTGTGGCATGTTTCATAACATCATTTGTTTCAGCTGCAAATCCAACGATTAATTGTTCTTTAGTTTTGTGTTCTCCTAAGTAAGCAAGGATATCTTGATTTTTAATTAAGGAGAGGGTTAGTTGGTTAGTATTAGCTTCTTTTTTAATTTTTTGTTTGGCTGGATGGTCTACACGAAAATCAGAAACAGCTGCTGCCATAATGACGATATCAGCCTCTTTAAAGTTTTGAGTGATAATGGATTGTAATTCTTGGGCCGTTTCAACTAAGTGGTGTTTTACGCCATGCGGAATAGGTAAATTTGTCACTGTTGATATTAAAATAACTTTGGCACCTAAGATACTAGCAGCTCTTGCTAAGGCATAGCCCATTTTACCAGAAGAGTCATTAGAAATATAGCGAACAGGGTCAATACGTTCTTTAGTCCCCCCAGCAGATATGACGATTTTTTTACCTGAAAGAGGTGTACCAAATTGTTTTTGTAAAGCAAAGAAAAGTGTTTGTTCGAATAATTCTTCAGGTTCTGGAAGTCTCCCTAAACCGTTATAACCTTCCGCTAAGAAACCAAATGATGAATCGATGACTTGCCATCCATCTGCTTGTAGTTGCTTTATATTTCGTTGTGTAGCTGGATTTAAGAGCATTTTTTGATTCATCGCTGGAGCAATAATGCGTAAACAATCTGTAGCTAGTAGAGCACTTGTTACAAAATTGTCAGCTATGCCATTAGCAATTTTGGCGATGGTATTTCCAGTGGCGGGAATAACAATGGCTATATCACTCCAATCAGCTAAGTAAATATGGTTTACTTTGTCGGGATGTGTGTCATCGAAAGTATCTGTATAGACTTCTTGTTTAGTTAATACTTGAAAAGTCATTGGTGTAATGAATTGACAAGCTGATTCAGTCATTGCAACTTTAACAGTGGCGCCTGATGTGATTAATAAACGGACAAAAGAAGCTGCTTTATAAGAAGCAATCCCTCCTGTTACGTATACGGCTATATTTTTACCAGTTAAATTCATAGAAATCTCCTTTATTATCGACTAACGAGTCGTTTTCTTTTGATACATTGGAATTAAGACACTAGCAATGACCGGAACAATAATTCCGGATGCAATAGCTTCAGGAATCCCGTTTGTGACAATAATAGTCATTAAGAATTTTGGTAGGGCATTAATAGAAGTACCCATTCCTTCTGCATAAGCTGGCCCAATTAATAAATAAATTAAGCCAAGTACTAAAATGGTATTCACTAGACTGCCGATAACACCACTAATAGCCATTGCTATTTTTGATGCTTTATTTTTACGTGCAATTACTAAATAGACATAGGCAGCAATAAAGCCAACTAATACACGTGGCACAATAGCAATAATTGGATTAGTAAAGACTAGTTTACTAATAGCTGAACCTGTCGTAAATGCACGAATCATTGAACAAGTTCCCCAAGCTAATCCTAAACCGGCACCGTATTTTGGTCCCATAACAATTCCACCAACAATTACCGTAATATGAATAATGGTGATATCTAGTATAACTAGTGGAATATTTCCAAGAAATGGTATAAAACTTTGTAATAAAATAATTGATACAAATAATGTAAATAAGACAAATTCAAATGTAGAACGTTTTGCCAAGATAAACCCCTCACTTTAAAAATTTTATTGAGTATAGTATACCATAATAAAAAAATAATCCAATGAAGCAAAGAGAAAGATTTTGTGAAAAAATAGTAATAAAAATCTTAGTTTGTGAATCATAAAAAATATTTTGTAGGCAAAACTAGCATAGTAGCAATGGCTGAGATTATTTTATAGCTTTTGTGAAGTACTATATATAGTATTTAAGACTTGTAATACCTCAAAATATAGGCTAATATTGTTCTTAGAAAAAACAGTCAAAATTTAAAAATAAAAAATAAATTTACAAAATAAGAAGGGCGATGGTGCACAGTGACTGAAATTGTAGTAATTAAACGTGATGGTAGAACTGTCGATTTTGATAAAGATAAGATTTTACAAGCTTTATTAAAAGGTGAACAAACACTAACAGATTCGATTTCAACTGATAGAATTAAGCAATTAACTAAGATTATGGAAAAAGTAAATCAAGAAATTTATAGTCGTTTTTCAAAGGATATTAAAATTTATGAAATCCAAAATATTGTGGAACATATGTTAATCGAAGAGCAAGAGATGGAATTAGCAGAAGAGTATATTCAATATCGTGCAAAGCGTGATTTAGAACGTGTGCGTGCAACAGATATTAATTATACCATCCAAAAATTATTGAAAAAAGATAATACAGTTGTCAATGAAAACGCCAATAAAGATAGTGAAGTGTTTAATACGCAACGTGATTTAACAGCAGGAACAGTCGCTAAAGCAATGGGACTAAAGATGATACCAGAACATGTCTCAAATGCGCACTTAAAAGGAGATATTCATTATCATGATTTAGATTACCATCCTTATTCACCAATGACTAATTGCTGCTTAATTGATTTTAAAGGGATGTTTAAAAATGGCTTTAAAATTGGGAACGCAGATGTAGCAAGCCCAAGATCAATTCAAACAGCAACGGCACAAATGGCACAAATTATTGCCAATGTAGCTTCAAGTCAATATGGTGGTTGTTCTGCTAACCGTGTGGATGAAGTCCTAGCACCATATGCTCAAATAAATTACGAAAAACATATGAAAGATGCTAAGGAATGGATTGATGGCGAAGAAAAACAATTAGCCTATGCTAAAAAGAAAACAGAAAAAGATATTTATGACGCCATGCAATCACTAGAATATGAAATCAATACGCTATATTCATCTCAAGGACAAACACCTTTTACAACATTAGGATTTGGGTTAGGGGAAGGTTGGTTTGAGAAAAAAATCCAAGAAGCGATTCTAAATGTTCGTATTAAAGGGATTGGTAAGGAAGAACGTACTGCGATTTTCCCTAAATTAGTATTCTCCTTGAAAAAAGGCTTAAACTTAAATCCAGAAGATCCAAACTATGATGTAAAAGAATTAGCCTTAAAATGTGCCACAAAACGTATGTACCCAGATATCTTAAACTATGATAAATTAGTAGAGTTAACAGGTAGCTTTAAAGTGCCAATGGGTTGTCGCTCATTCTTACAAGGTTGGACAGATGAATCAGGACAAGAAGTGAATGATGGTCGTATGAACTTAGGAGTAGTTACATTAAACTTACCAAGAATCGCGATGGAATCTGGTGGTAATCTAGAAGTATTCTGGAAATTACTAGGCGAGCGTTTAGATATTTGTAAAGATGCTTTAGTATTTCGTGTGGAACGTGTGAAAGAAGCAAAACCTGCTAATGCACCAATTCTATATATGCATGGTGCTTTTGGTGAACGTTTGCAGCGTGAAGATTCTGTTGATGAATTATTTAAAAACAAACGCGCAACAGTATCATTAGGCTATATTGGCTTATATGAAGTTGCTAGCGTCTTTTATGGTGGAGAATGGGAAACTAACCCAGAAGCTAAAGAATTTACCTTAAATATTGTTAAGACATTAAAAGAAAATACAGATGCATGGGGCAATGAATTCGGTTATCATTTTAGTGTGTATTCAACGCCAAGTGAAAGTTTAACAGATAGATTCTGCCGTTTAGATACAGAAAAATTTGGTATTGTAGAAAACATTACAGATAAACAATACTATACAAATAGTTTCCACTATGATGTACGTAAGAATCCAACACCATTTGAGAAATTAGATTTTGAAAAAGATTATCCAAAATATTGTTCAGGTGGCTTTATTCATTATTGTGAGTATCCGGTTATTCGTCAAAATCCAAAAGCATTGGAAGCTGTATGGGATTATGCCTATGATAAGATTGGCTATCTTGGTACCAATACACCGATTGATCACTGCTATAAATGCGATTATGATGGTGACTTCACGCCAACTGCTAAAGGATTTGAATGCCCTTCATGCGGAAATACAGATGCCAAAACTTGCGATGTTGTAAAACGTACTTGTGGTTATTTAGGAAATCCACAAGCCCGCCCAATGGTTCATGGTCGTCACAAAGAAATTTCATCACGTGTAAAACATATGAATTTAAATGATGAAAGAACTATTACCAAACAATCAAATAATTAAAAGTAAACATTATACCTGATGGCTCAATATAAGATATTAGTTAAGAGTCTATCAGAGAGAAAAAAGGGATGTCCTAGTGCATCCTTTTTTGTTAGAAAAGAGGGATGAAGTGAGGAATCCAAAACCAAAAGAATGGACCAGTAAAGAATTATCACAACAAAAGATTGCTAGTTATAAGCCATATAATTTTGTTGATGGTGAAGGCGTAAGGTGTTCATTATATGTGAGTGGTTGTCCATTTGCTTGCGAGGGGTGTTATAATGTGATTGCCCAGAATTTCAATTACGGTATTCCTTATACCCATGAATTAGAAGAACAGATTTTAGCGGATTTATCAGCTAGTTATTGTCAAGGTCTAACACTTCTAGGTGGCGAACCATTTTTAAATACAGAAGTGTGCTTGTCATTAGTGAATGCTATCCGTCAAAGATTTGGAGCAACAAAAGATATTTGGTCATGGTCAGGATATACTTGGGAAGAGTTAATGCTTGATACCCAAGATAAACTCGAATTATTAAGTAAAATAGATATTTTAGTGGATGGACGTTTTGATATTAAGAAAAAAGATTTAACTTTGCAGTTTCGTGGGAGTAGTAATCAACGAATTATTGATGTACAAAAATCACTAAAACAAGGTGAGGTCATCTTATGGGACAAATTAAAAAAATAATATTTGTCATAATGAGTGGAAAAATGGTACACTTAATTAGTTGAAAGGTGGAGAATTATGGATAAATTACAAGAGCAATTATTAATTGATTTAACAAGAGCAAATGGCATTGCTGGAAATGAAGAGCAAGTTCGTCAAGTATTTAAAGAATATACAAAGGATGTTGCAGAAGAATATGTATCTGATGGCTTAGGAAGTTTGTTTGGTGTCAAAACAGGTAATGACGCTGGGCCGACAATTATGTTTGCTGGTCACTTAGATGAAGTTGGCTTTATGGTAACGCAAATTACAGATAAAGGCTTCATTAAATTCCAAACTATTGGTGGATGGTGGAACCAAGTAATGTTAGCACAACAAGTAACGATTACTACACGTGAAGGAAAAGAAATTTCGGGTGTTATTGGTTCAAAACCACCACATATCTTATCAGCTGAAGCACGTAAACATCCAGTAGAAATTAAAGATATGTTTATCGATGTTTGTGCAACATCAAAAGAAGAAGTAGAAAACTGGGGCATCCGTCCAGGAGATATGATTACACCATTTATTGAATACAAACGTATGAATGGTACTAAATATTTAGCAGCTAAAGCATGGGATAACCGTGTGGGTACTGCTGTTTGTGCGCAATTATTACATGAATTACAATCAGAAAAACATGAAAATATTATTTATTCAGGAGCAAATGTTCAAGAAGAAGTTGGTTTGCGTGGAGCAAAAGTATCTACTAGAAAAATTAATCCAGCAATTTCATTTGCGATTGATACAGGTATTCCAGGAGATACTCCAGGAATTGCAGCAACAGAAGCAGATTCAGTATTAGGCGAAGGCCCACAAATCGTTATTTATGATGCATCAATGGTGCCACATCGCGGCTTACGTGATTTCGTAATTGACACAGCTGAAGAATTAAATATCCCATTCCAATTCGCTTCAATTGCAGGTGGCGGAACAGATGCTGGTAGCCAACATATTAGTTTGGATGGTATTCCATCACTAGCTATTTGTATTCCAGTGCGTTATTTACATACTCATGCAACTATTATTCATGAAGATGACTATATGAATACCGTAAAACTTGTTAAAGCATTAGCTACTCGCTTAGATAAAGAAACAGTAGAAAAAATTTATCAAGAAGTATAAATTATGGCGCATTCCATTAGGGGTGCGTTTCTTTATTTAAAAAGCAATGCGACATATTAGCCTTTTTGTCAAAAAATTTGTATACTATAAAAGAATATACGAAGGAGGATGAAAAATGGTAGATAATACAAAAAATCGAATCATTGTGGTTGGTGCAGGGCTAACAGGAATGGTTGCTGCAAATGAATTAAAACGACAAATTGATTTAAATAATCTTCCTTATCAGGTAGTTTTATTGGAAGAAACAAATAAAATTGGGGGACATCATAAAACACTTGAAATGGATGGTCATTATTTTGATATTTGCCCCTCATTTGTTATGAGTAAGAATGAGTATTTTCATAAATTTATTGAAAATCATGGGTTAAGTACATTGGTAGAAGATATATCTGTTAAATCACCAGATTTGTACTTATATAATACATTTTATAAATTAGACTATCCGAATGTTTTTGGGATTCCATTATATGCAAAAGATATTTTTAAATTAAAAATGTTGCGTAAGGGAGAAAAGTTTGATGCCTATTTCAAAATGATATTTGCAAATCGAAATGAAGAATTTGTTCCTTCAACATATAAAGAGTTATTATATGAAAAATTCGGTGAAGTATTAGTTGATTACATTTTAATGAGTGAGATTAGACAATGTGGTATTCATGATATTAGACGTTGTACGAGTGCGCAACTGCAAGAAGTATTAGATAATTGCGGAAAATTAAGTATCCCAATTACCAAAAAACGTAAAAAAGAGGGTATTGAAACCAATCAATATATTCGTTTTAATAAAGGTGTAGCTAGTATTGTCAATACATTATATGATCCCATTAAAGATAATGTGCGTTTTGGTCAGTCAGTTCGAAATCTATCGCCAATTGAGGAAGATGGTACCATTAGAGTAACATTACAAAATGAAGCGGTGATAGCAGCTGGTGGGGTTATTTTAGCTACATCGCCAGAAAATCACCACAAATTATTTGAGTATTCACAAGAAGGTAGTTTAATTAAGAGTGTTAATTTTGTATCGATGGGGGCTGTTATTTTTAAATTTAAAAAAGAAGATGTTCATAAGTTTCCTCATAGTTATGGTTTTGTTATTCCACAAAAGAGTGAGTATTTTATTACTCGTGTGATGGTATTAAATAGATTAGATGATGATTTAGAAGATTCAGAATATATTTATTTAAATGTTCAATTTGGACGTCAAGGTGAAGATCGCTTTACTCAATTGAATAAAAAAGTAATGTATGAATTTATTTATACTGAAATTAAAGAAATTATGGGAATTACTGGAGAACCACTTGAAACAGAGATTAATATTTGGAAAAGTGAAATCCCTTATAATTGTGAAATATTCCATGCTAATATGATTGGTTTTGAACAACATTTATTAGATAATATGGAAAATGTTTTGATTAAAAGTATTGCTTATTATGGCGGAGAAGTGGTTAATGATATCCAAGAAGGTGAACGTTTAGCTAAGAAAATGTTATATAACTTAAAACAACGTGATGGCCTGATTACTGGTTCGGAAGATTTAGATTTTCCACCATATGGATATATTTGTCGCCATATGGATTAATCTGCTAAAAAGGGGGTGTTGCTTACAGTAAAGCTAGTAAAACGTAGGAACTGTCAATAATAGTAGGTGTCGATAATAAAGGTAGGGGGATAAATATGTATTATGTAAAAAATCAACGCAATGGACAAGAGATATATGATGCAACTGTCAACTTAGCAATTGAGTATTATTTATTAAGTGAGAAAAAATTGGATGAACCAATTCTTTTATTTTATATTAATAAAAATGCGATTATTATTGGTAAAAACCAAAACACTTATGAAGAAATTAATCAAGATGCTGTCGATAAATTGGGAGTACAGGTTGTTAGACGTTTTTCAGGTGGGGGAGCAGTATACCAAGATATGGGGAATATTTGTTTTTGCTTCTTAACAGAAGATGATGGCAATAGTTTCCGTGATTTTGGGAAGTTTACTCAGCCGGTTATTGAAGCTCTTCATCAAATGGGGGCAACTGGTGCAGAATTAAAAGGCCGTAATGATTTATTAATTGAGGGTAAAAAGTTTTCTGGTAATGCTATGTATGCGAATATGGGACGTATGACAGCTCATGGTACATTAATGCTAGATTTAAATGTGGATGTATTGCCACAATTATTGCGTCCTAAAGAAGAAAAAATCGCTTCTAAAGGTATTAAATCAGTTCGTTCACGCGTAACCAATATCAAACCATATTTAGCACCAGAATATCAACATATTGATATTTTATCATTTAGAGAAGCTCTTCTTAAAAAGATTTATCAAGTAGATTCAGTTGAAGAAGTAAAAGAATATGTGTTAACAGAAGAAGATTGGGAGAAAATTGAATTATTACGTCAACAATATTTCAATAATCCAGACTGGAACTATGGTAAAAATCCTAAATTCCAATTAAAACAATCAAAACGTACAGCAGTCGGCCAAGTAGAATTTAGTTTAAATATTGAAGATAATCATATTAAAGATATTAAAATTACTGGAGACTTTTTTGGTTTAGGTGAGATTAGCGACGTTGAAGAAGCTTTAAGAGGAGTAGCGTTCGAAAGAAGTGCAGTTACTAACGTTTTTGAAGAAATTAATCTTAAAAAATATTTCGGTAATATTGAAGCTAAGGAATTAGCGGATTTATTATTTAATTAAAAATATAATATATTTTTTACGTATATTATGATGAGAACAATTATCATAATATAAGGACGTGAAAAAGATGACAACAAATAATTTTGTGCAATATGTAAAAGAGAAAGTGCAAGAGCATCCGGTCGTTTATGGTGCTTTTGCGCTTTTTTTTCTAGTCTTAGTAATTGGGGGGACATGGAAACTAATAAGTAAGCCAACTCCACAAGCAAATTTTATGGAAATAGAAGAATTTAATCCTTCTGAAGAAAGGAGTAGTAGTGAAGCATCATTTATTTATGTGGATATTAAGGGGGAAGTACAGTATCCAGGCGTATATCAAGTGGATGTTGATTGCCGTTTATTGGATTTAATTGATAAGGCGGGTGGCTTTACAAATAAGGCAAATGATCAACAGGTAAATTTGGCACAGAAACTAACCGATCAAGCGATGATTGTGATTCCTTCAATAGAACAAGTAACAGATAATAGTAGTATGGCGGTAGAAGAAGTGATGATCAAAACACCGGATAGCCAAAGCGGGAAGATTAATATTAATACAGCTGGAATAGAAGAATTAACAACCTTATCAGGGATAGGCGAAAAGAAAGCACAACAGATTATTGATTATCGTGAAGAAAATGGTTCCTTTAAAGCAGTGGATGATTTGGTCAATGTTTCAGGTATTGGCCAAAAGACTGTTGAGAAGTTGAAGGCGGAGGTATGTATCTAATGAAGGAAAAATGGCCGTATATAGCATTAGTACTAATTTTTTTTGCTAGTTTTTATCAAGAAATGAAGATTATAAAAGGGCTGATAATAGCGGTTATTATTATTAGGATATTTTGGGAACACAATCGATTATTATGGGTATTAACACTTGGGTTTGGGATTAGCTTAGTCCTTCATTTGATGTACTTAGACTCGTATCGTCAACAACTATTACCATTAGCAGGACAAGAACAACCAGCCATGATACAAATGGATGTGAATGATTTGATGATAAATGGCGACTTATTAACAGGTTATGCCACTGTGGAAACAAAAGAGCAACGATTTAAGACAAAAATATATTATAAAATACCATCAAAAAAAGAAAAAGAGTGGATAAGTCAGTTTCAACAAGATATGAAGATGGTAGCCACAGTATCATTTGAAGAGGTAGAAGGCTGTCGTAATCTAAAAACTTTCGATTATGCAAAGTACTTAAAGAGTCGTAAGATATTTTTATCCACAAAAATAAATCAGATAAAAGAAATTGAGCCTATAAAAGGGATGAAGAGTCGCCTTCATTATTGGAGATATCAACTTGTGGATAAAGTTAGAAAGAATCATAATGGAGCGATAACAGAATATGCTTTGGCCTTAATTTTTGGTGAAAAACAAGAATTATCACTAGATGATTTGGCGATGTTTAAGGAATTAGGGATTATGCATTTATTGGCTATTTCTGGTTTGCATATTATGATTCTAGTGAGTTTATTAGAAGGAGTTATGTGGCGAAGTGGCCTAACAAGGGAAGCTAGTCAGTGGGGATTATTCGTATTGTTAGTGGGATATGGTTGTTTGATTCGTTGGAATATTAGTGGGACTCGAGCGATAGGGATAGTCTTATTACAAATACTTTGTTTAAAACTATGGCAAAAGGACTTATCCACAATGGATGCACTATCAGTAATGGCAATTGTGAATTGCATTGTGAATCCATATATTATTAATAGTAGCGCCTTTCAATTAAGTTATGGTATGTGCTTTTTTGTGATATTGGTTGGAAGACTAGAGGTAAGATTTATAAATGATAAAGAAGCAAGCGGTGGGTATGATGATAGTTTAGTAACAAGATTGGTTCATATGGGAATTTTATGCTTGTTAGCGATTCCTTTGATTGCTCGATATTTTTATAGTTATCATTTATTATCGGCACTTATTGGCGCAATTGTTACGTTTATTTTAGCGAAATGGTTGGTTCCTTGTTTAGTGGGATATATTTTTTTGGTAGTTGTAGATAGTCAGATGGTTCTAGCAGTTTTAGTTGGATTATTTAATGGGAGTATTAGTTTATTATTGGCTTTTTTTAGAAGTTATTAGTCAGTGGAAGATTTTTAAAGTGACTTTAGGTGCGGGGAATGAAGTAGTGTGGGTGTGTTATTATTGTGTGGTGATCGTATTATGTTTATTAGTAGAGAGACCAATTAATCGTAAACAAATGATGATGATGGCTATAACGAGTATGAGTATTATCATGATGTTAGCATTAGTTCCTTATCAATTTGAGCGTAAAGTCATTTATTTGGATATTGGTCAAGGAGATAGTAGTTTAATTGTTGATCGAGGGTATAATAATGTAGTATTGATTGATACGGGCGGGCAATTAATGCTTTCTAAAGAACCTTGGCAAATACGAAAAGGAGCTAGTCATGCCGAAAAAACAGTTATCCCAGCCTTACAAGCGCTGGGGATTTCACGAATTAAGACGCTAATTATTACACATGCGGATACCGACCATATGGGGAATCTAAAGGAATTAAGCCAAGTGTTTCCAATTGATCGTGTTGTGATGTCGCAAGGAATGGAAAAGAATCCTAAAATGAAGCAAATGATGGAAAAGTGTCCCCAATTAACATGGCAATTAACAAAAGCTCCTACGACATATCAACAAGGTGGCATTATGATGCATATTCTTTCGCCTACCAATGAATCAACAGGTGATAATCATGATTCTTTAGTAGCAGATGTGCAGTTTTGTGAGGTAGATTGGCTATTTTTAGGAGATATTGACCAAGAAAAAGAATTAGAATTACTAAATGTGTATCCGCAAATGCATACAACTATTTTAAAATTAGCCCACCATGGTAGTAATACTTCCTCGCATCTTCAATTTTTAAAAAAGGTTCATAGTAGATATGCGATTATTTCTTGTGGAAAACATAATCATTATCATCATCCTTCAAAAGAAGTTTTAAAACGACTAGAAGAAGTACATTTGCCGTATGCGAGAACTGATAATGAAGGCGCAATAGAAATAATTCCTAAAAAGAAAGGGATTATAGTGAAAAAAGTTTTAACTAATGAGCAATTTATTATTGTTCCTTAATGAGTTAGATATGCTATACTAAGTTATATAATAAGTGGCTAGGGGCGTGAATCAGTATGTTTAGTAATGATTACTTATCGGGATGTCATCCAATTGTTTTAGATGCGATTGTTCAGTCGAATATGGAACAAACAGCAGGATATGGAAAAGATGACTATTGTGAACGAGCACGATTGAAAATCAAAGAAAAATTACAAAAAAAAGATGCCGATATACATTTTTTAGTAGGAGGCACTCAAACTAATAAAATAGTGATTGAAACATTTTTGCGACCATATCAAGGTGTGATTGCAGTGGAGACAGGACATATTGCTACTCATGAAACAGGAGCAATTGAAGCAACCGGACATAAAGTGTTAACAATTCCAGAAATAAACGGTAAATTAACTGCTAAGCAATTAGAAGCGTATTATGAAGCAGAATGTCATAATCATATGCATGAACATATGGTATCACCGGGAATGGTTTATATATCACATCCAACAGAATTAGGAACCGTCTATACTAGAGAGGAATTAAAAGCTATTTATGAAGTATGTCAAAAAGCAGGATGGCCATTATTTGTAGATGGAGCTCGATTGGGTTATGTCTTAAATGAACGAATTAGTGATATTACTTTAGCAGATTTGGCTAAGTATACTGATGCTTTTTATATTGGTGGAACGAAATGTGGTGCTATGATGGGAGAAGCAGCAGTCATTATGAATCCTCATTATCAAAAAGATTTCCGTTCGATGATTAAGCGTGGTGGTGGCTTATTAGCTAAAGGAAGATTATTAGGGATTCAATTCGATTGCCTTTTTTCAGATCATTTGTATGAAGATATTTGTTATGAAGCAGTGAGGTATGCTTTACAGATTAAAAAAGCTTTTGAAGAAAAAGGAATTCAATTTTTGGTGGACTCTACAACCAATCAACAGTTCCCGATTGTTCCAGATGAATTAGCTAAAGAATTACAGTTAGCATTTGGATTTTCATTATGGGAAAAAGTAGATGAAAAAAATACCGCCCTAAGATATTGTACAAGTTGGGCAACAACACCAAATGAAGTTCTAGAATTAATTGGTTTTATCCACTCATTATAGAAAATAATTTAAAAAATAAAGAAATAATATAAAGGAAGCGGAAATTTCCGCTCCTTTTTTTGTACTCCATTTGTTGTAGGTTTGTAATATTTGATAACAATAAAAAAGGTAATATGCTATAATCAAGATATTCAAATAAATAAAAAAGAGGTGGATATCAGTGAGTAAAAAAGCAAAAGTGAGTATTTTTTCATTATGTGGATTAGGACTAATAGCGATTATTTTTGCTGTATTTAGTTTGAAGAAACAATTAAGTAATACAGAGGAATTAGCAACTAGTTTTCCGGCATATTTAGTAAAAGAACAAGAGCCCTTAGTCTTAGATGGGGTAGTAATTACTAAAGATGAAGAAAGTTATTATGTTGATCCAACTAAAGGTGAAGTCGAAGAAGTCTATGTTAAAGATGGCCAAACAGTGGCAGCAGGAGATAAATTATTTTCATATCATAATGATCAAGCAACACAAGAAATCAGTGATTTAAATCGTCAAAAGAATCGTTTATATGGTCAGATGGATGATTTAAAGCAACAATTAAATAAACAAGAAACTGCTAAACAAACAGCAAAGGCTGAAGCAGAAAAAGCAAAACAGCAAGCCCAAGCAGTAAAAACAACAGAAGACTCTTCTGAACCTATGCAAGATACAAAGCAACCATCGACCGATACAAATGTAGAACTACCAGCATTTGATCCAAGTGTCTTTGATGAGCAAATAGATGCCACTAAAAAAGCCATTAAAGAACTAAATCAATCAATTGAAGATATGGATATTAATATTAACCGTACGTCTGAAAAAACTTCAGCAATGGTTACAGCAATGATAGACGGTGTGATTAGTATTAATCAAAAAGGTAAAACTAATCCCACTGAAGTTTTTATGAAATTATTAGGATCAAGCAATCTTATTCAAACAGCCGTAACGGAATATGATTACTATGCAGTAACAGAAGGTTTAGAAACTGATATTTATGTAAATGCCGAAGATCGTGATGTAAAAGGAACCATTACTTCAGTAGCCAAAGAGCCATTACAAGGAGCCGGTATGGCAGGTGGTACGATGGGGCAAGCTAGTTCTGATTTATCAAAATATCAAGTATTAGTCAAACCAGAAACTAGTTTGCCATTAGGCTTTAATGTACAAGTAAAAGTGCCACTAAAAGGCCTAGTTATTCCAGAAACAGCAATTATTACTGAAGAAGATGGCGAATATGTTTATAAAGTAGAACAAGACACTGCCATTAAAACAAAAATTACTCGTCAAAAAGAAGGTTTACAATTAATTGTGACAGAAGGTGTAGCATTAGGCGATATTATTCTTTCGCAACCAGATGACACCGTAACTGACGGACAATCAGTCGTAACTGAAATCATCAATGAGGACGTTGAGTAATATGATTGAATTAAAAAATATTAATAAATACTATAAAATGGGACAAGAAGACCTTCATGTATTGAATAATATTAATTTATCGATTGATGAAGGTGAATGTGTAGCAATTATGGGGGCATCAGGCTCTGGTAAGTCGACTTTAATTAATGTGATGGGCTTTTTGGACTCGAAGTATCAAGGTGATTATTTATTTAATCAGAAACCAATCACTCATTTAACGGATAATGAAATTTCAAAAGTTCGCAATCAAACAGTTGGCTTTATTTTTCAAGATTTTAACTTAATTGAACATGCAACAGTATTAGAAAACATTCAATTACCTTTATTGTATAATGGGTTCACACCAAAACGTGCCCTACCGCATGTGAAAAATGCTTTGGAAAAAGTTGGTCTAGCAGATAAAATTTACCAATATCCTAGCCAATTATCAGGTGGACAAAAACAACGAATTGCGATTGCTCGTGCATTAGTTAATAAGCCAAAATTTATTATTGCGGATGAACCAACCGGAGCTTTGGATACTAAAAATTCGCGTAGTATTATGGAAATTATCGAAAAATTAAATCGGGAAGATGGCGTAACAATTGTGATGGTTACCCACGATCCAAGTTTAGTAAAATACTGTACGAGGGTTGTGCGCTTAATGGATGGAACGATTATTGAAGATCGTGAGGTGACATCTGATGAAGTTTAGTGTACTACTAAAATCAGCTATTCAATCCTTAAAAGGAAATGCCCGTCGAACTATTTTAACGATGCTTGGGATTATAATTGGGATTGCTTCAGTGATTACGATTATTAGTTTAGGGAAGGGATTCCAAAAGCAAACAATTGACAGCTTAACAGAAGGCGACCAAGACAAAGTAAGTGTTAGTTTTTACTTTAGCCCAAGTAACCCAGAAGATATAGATAAAGGATTAAGCGGATTTAATCAACAAGAT
Organism: Granulicatella balaenopterae; assembly: GCF_900111135.1. Taxonomy (GTDB): domain Bacteria; phylum Bacillota; class Bacilli; order Lactobacillales; family Aerococcaceae; genus Granulicatella; species Granulicatella balaenopterae. The sequence goes on from NZ_FOGF01000014.1 coordinate 38,505, forward strand.
ATTTTTGCTATTAATGCGATTGATGGGGTATATTTAGCAGAAATTCCAAAAGAAGAAAATAAGCAAAGTGATTATTCAACGATGATTACCATTAAAGGCGAGCAATCTCCACAAAGACTGAGTGTAGTCGATACTTCAGGTGAAGAAGTAGTACTGGGGAAACCAATTGAACAAGTGGATATTGATGCTAGTAAAAAAGTAGCTGTTATTAGTGAAGAAATTGCTGAATCAATGTATGGTACAGCTGAAAATGCACTTGGAAAAGGGGTTACTTTATCAGGAGAAGCCTTTTATATTAAAGGGATTAAAGCAAATCCAGAAAATGAGATGGGCTTTGATTTTGATTTTAAAATGGAGTATCCTATTGATATTCCTAAAACAACTTATGAGTATTATTTTAAAGTAGAAAATCCACAACAGTCATTAATGGTCTATATGGAACCAGGTTATGACACGAAAAAAGTTTCTGAAGCTGTTAAAAAATATTTAGAAGAATCTGGAAGCGAACGTAAGCGGGGTACTTATAGTTATTTTGATATGAGTGAGATGTTAGATGGTATTGGTAAAGTTTTAAATGGTTTAACCTATTTTGTTTCATCAATTGCTGGAATATCTTTATTTATCGCCGGAGTTGGCGTGATGAATATGATGTATATTTCCGTATCAGAAAGAACGAAAGAGATTGGGATTCGTCGTGCGATGGGAGCAACCAAACGCTCGATTCAAATTCAATTCTTAGCAGAAGGGGTTATCATTACAAGTATTGGTGGTGTTATTGGCTATCTCTTAGGGATCGGTCTAGCAAAAGTGATTGCTGGATTTCTACCATTTGATAGTTATATTGATTTATTCTCAATTGGTTTATCAATGGGGATTTCAATTTTAATTGGGATTGTCTTCAGTGTCTTCCCGGCTAAAGCAGCAGCCAATAAAGATGTAATTGATATATTAAGATAAGAAAAGGAGGCAGAAAACGTGGAACGTTATGAAGTGAAAAGAAAAGCCAAAGATTTGGTGACGGAAAATTATTTAACATGGATTTTGCCAGTGTTACTAGGTATCGTATTAAATTATAGCTTTAAACTAGTGAAAAACGAGGATATTAATTTTTATGTATCGATTAGTTCACGACTAGTTACAACTATTCTAGGAATTTTAATTGTGAAATACTATTTAGCAGCCGTTAGAACGCCGGAAAAAGTACATTATCATTTATGGGATGCGATTAAATATGCCTTTACAGATGCGCTTGGGCCACGTTTATTATATGGAATTGGTTTTAGCATCATTAAATTTGTGATGTCAGTCTTAATTGCAGCACCATTTCTTGTATTAGCTTGGCTTAAAATGGCTACAGATATTAATTTAGCAGTACTAACTAAAGCATATCATTTAGCAGTATCGGGCAGCTCAATGGATACGCTATTAACAACTTCTGAAACCTCGCAAATTGAAGAGCTTTTTGGTGTAATATTTACAATTGCTTTAATAGCCTTAGTCTTGTTTGCAATTTGGGGCATCATAGCCTTAATCATTGAAATCTTATTTGCACCATTTGATTATATTATTCAAGATAATTTATCAACTAGTAATCGTGGTCAAAAAATGGGCTTTTTCCAAGCAATTGGTAAATCTTATGAAATGATGAAAGGCCACCGCTTGGAATATATGATGATTTTCGTTTCAATGATTGGTTGGTATATAACTTGTATTATTGTGTTACCACTATTATATGTGATTCCTTATCAATCAGCGATTATTACAATTTGGATGGATGAATTAATTAAAGCAGATGGAACGATTGCCGATTTTGGCATGACGACTGATGAAGCAGTAGAGATTATTGCCGCAGAAGTAGAAGAAGCAACTGGAAATCAAGATTATGAGTTTTAATTAGAATTAGAAGAGTCTCTCACATAAAATGGGAGGCTTTTTTGTTGGAGAAATGCGCTTTTTTATATCATGAGAATTTTTGCAAAGATAGAATCAAAAAAACTAATGAATATATTTGCCAGAAGTGATTCGTCATGTTAAAATAAACAAATAATAATATAGCAATACATTGTGACCAAGAGGAGTATAATTATTACTTGATTGATAAGAGAGGGAAGTGCTGGTGAAAGCTTTCTATTCAAGATAATTAGAAGGTAGCTTGCGAGTGGATTAGGTGAATTGATAGTAATCTAATACGGAGAGAGTCTTCGATAACAAACACTAAGGTGCAAATGCACAAAATTAGGTGGTACCACGATCATTTCGTCCTATGGGTAAGTTCTACTCATAGGCTTTTTTTATTGCCCAAATGTACCAAACAAGCCACTCACTTGGACATGACTATATTACAAGATAGTGTATGCTATCAGACGCAATGTTTCTAATAATTTAAGAAAATAAAAGGAGTGATTCGATGACAGAACAAATGTCAACAAAATATCAACCGCAAGCCGTGGAAGATGGAAAATACAAAAAATGGGTAGAATCAGGTGTCTTTAAACCCAGTGAAGATCCAAAAGCAGAACCTTATTCAATCGTAATACCGCCACCAAATGTAACAGGTAAATTACACTTAGGTCACGCATGGGATGTAACGCTACAAGATATGATTATCCGTTCAAAACGTATGCAAGGCTATGATACTTTATGGTTACCAGGTATGGATCATGCTGGTATCGCAACTCAAGCTAAAGTAGAACAAAAATTACGTGGTGAAGGCTTATCACGTTATGACTTAGGTCGCGAAAAATTCGTACAACAAACATGGGACTGGAAAGAAGAATATGCTGGTCATATCCGTGAACAATGGTCTAAAATGGGGATTTCAGTTGATTACGATCGCGAACGGTTCACATTAGATTCAGGTTTATCAGATGCCGTTAAAAAAGTATTCGTTACTTTATATGAAAAAGATTTAATCTACCGTGGAGAATATATCATCAACTGGGATCCGCAAGCAAAAACTTCATTATCTGATATTGAAGTTATCCACAAAGATTTAGAAGGTGCTTTCTACCACATGAACTATCCATTAGCTGATGGATCAGGTGTATTAGAAGTAGCTACTACTCGTCCAGAAACATTATTAGGAGATACAGCCGTTGCGGTTCACCCAGATGATGAACGCTTCCAAGAATTAATCGGTAAAGAAGTAATCTTACCATTAGTTAACCGTCAAATCCCAATCATTGCTGATGAATATGTTGAGCAAGATTTCGGAACTGGTGTCGTTAAAATTACTCCAGCTCATGACCCTAATGACTTTGAAGTTGGTAACCGTCACGATTTAGAACGTATTAACGTTATGAACGACGATGCAACAATGAATGAATTAGCTGGTAAATATGCTGGCATGGATCGCTTTGAAGCTCGTAAAGCGATTGTTAAAGATTTAGAAGAAGCTGGTTTATTAGTTAAAATCGAAAAACACGTACACAGCGTAGGGCATTCAGAACGTACTGGTGTTGTTGTTGAACCTCGTTTATCAACACAATGGTTCGTTAAAATGGGACCTTTAGCGGAACAAGCAATCAATGCGCAACGTGAAGAAGGCGACAATACTGTTAACTTCTACCCAACACGTTTCAATGATGCTTACTTACGTTGGATGGAAAACATTCACGACTGGGTAATCTCACGTCAATTATGGTGGGGACACCAAATTCCAGCATGGTACCACAAAGAAACAGGTGAAGTATATGTTGGTATGGAAGCTCCAGCTGACTCAGAAAACTGGACACAAGATGGCGATGTGTTAGATACATGGTTCAGTTCAGCATTATGGCCATTCTCTACAATGGGCTGGCCTGATGAAGAAGCAGCAGACTTCAAACGCTACTTCCCAACAAGTACATTAGTTACAGGTTATGATATCTTAACTTTCTGGGTAAGTCGTATGATGTTCCAAAGTTTAGAATTCACAGGCAAAAAACCATTCCAAAACGTATTAATCCACGGGTTAATTCGTGATAGTCAAGGCCGTAAAATGAGTAAATCATTAGGTAATGGTGTTGACCCAATGGAAGTTATTGAACAATATGGTGCCGATGCATTACGTTGGTTCTTAGCAAATGGTTCAGCTCCAGGTCAAGACGTTCGTTATTCAACAGACAAAATGGACGCAGCTTGGAACTTCATCAACAAAATTTGGAACGCTAGCCGTTATGCATTAATGAATATTGGTGATTTAACAATTGAAGAATTAGACATCACTGGTGAGAAAACATTAGCAGACAAATGGATCTTAACTCGTTTAAACCAAACAATTGCTAAAGTTACTGAGTTATTTGAGAAATTCGAATTCGGTGAAGCAGGACGTCTATTGTATCACTTTATCTGGGATGATTTCTGTGACTGGTATATCGAAATGTCTAAAGAAACATTAGCCGGCGAAAATGAAGTAGCTAAGAAAACTACACGTAGCATTTTAGCATATGTATTAGACCAAACATTACGTCTATTACACCCAATCATGCCATTCGTAACAGAAGAAATCTGGCAATCAGTACCACATATTGGTGACTCAATCGTAACAGCTTCATACCCAGTCGTTCACGAAGAACAAATGGATGAACAAGCTGCCGAAGAAATGGAATTCTTAATGGAATTCATCCGTAGCGTGCGTACAGTTCGTAACGATATGAATACACCATTATCAAAACCAATCAACATTATGGCTAAAGTACCAGATGTTAAATTTGAAGCAATCTTAGCAGAAAACGAAAGCTACATCGCACGTTTCTGTAACCCAGAAAACTTTACATTCGGTTTAGAAATCGATGCTCCAAACGATGCTGTTACTTCAGTTATCACAGGTGCAGAAATCTACTTACCATTAGCAGGTTTAATCAACATTGAAGATGAAATCGCTCGTTTAGAACAAGAAGCAGCTAAATTAGCTAAAGAAGTTGAACGTGTTGAGAAAAAATTAGCCAACGAAAAATTCGTAGCAAAAGCTCCAGAAGCAGTTGTTGCAGCTGAACGTCAAAAAGGTGAACAATATCAAGAACAACGCCTTGCAGTATTAGATCGTATCGAAACATTAAAAACAATCGGGTAAGGTGATAATGGTGGAACAATTTGAAACAATTAGTGAATGGATAAAGTCGCGCGAATACCTCAGACACAAAAATGGTTTAAGTCGTTTAAGTGCCTTAATGGATATTCTAGACAATCCACAAAAAACATTTAAAAGTATTCATATTAGTGGTACGAATGGTAAAGGTTCAACTATCAGTTTTATGAACAGCTTAATGACGGCTCATCAGCTAGTAGTTGGTAGATTTGTTTCACCACATCTTAATTCGTATCATGATCGTATCGCAATTGATGGTATACCAATTGCAGATAGTGATTTTGAACGAATTGGCCAAATGATTCGTAGAGCCGAAAAAGAATTACCTACTGAATTTGAGACATTAACCTTCTTTGAAATTATGACAGCTATCATGTTTGTCTATTTTAAAGAACAAAAAGTGGATGTAGCATTAATCGAAGTAGGAATTGGTGGTTTATATGATGTTACTAATATAATAGATTCTGATATTAGTGTCATTACCTCAATTGGATTAGACCATCAAAATCTTTTAGGGAATACAATTGAAGAAATAGCTAGACAAAAAGCAGGCATCTTTAAACAAGGGCAGACTGCTGTTGTAGGACCTGTACCTGCTGAAGCTTTAGCCATTTTTCAAGCAATAGCCGATACAAAAAACGTCACACTATATCAATACGGCAATGATTTTAAGATGGAAAAAACTAGAGACGGCTATCTATATATCCGTTCATCTCAAAATCTTCTGCTTAAAAAAATTGGCTTAATCGGCAATCATCAATTGGAAAATGCTGCACTTGCAGTTACTGCCTTTACTATATTTATGCATAAATACAATTTAATAGTAGAAAATACTCAAATAATCAGTGCTTTAGAGACAACAAAATGGCCAGGACGAATGGAACAAGTTTCGACTAATCCATCAATCTGGTTAGATGGTTGTCATAATCTACCAGCAATTAAACGCTTAGTAGAAACGATTAAAGAACAAACAGCAAACCAACAGCAAATCGTTATTCTTTTCGGTGCATTAGCCAAAAAAGATTATCGAGAAATGCTTTTATTATTAAGAGAATTATTACCGCAAACAGAGATTGTCATTACAACTTTTAATGATAGCCATGCTGCAGGCGAAAAGGAATTTGAAACAATCGTTAAGAGTATCAATGCTATTTATTATGAGGACTACCTTCAATATTTACATCAATTTATATGCGAAAAGAACGATCAGAAAGTGTTATACGCAACAGGGTCCTTATATTTTATTGCAGAAATCAGAAAATTATTACTATAAAAAAATAAACTCCTCCTTTTTACGTAGGTTATAATGACTAACAAAATAAAAGGGGGAGTTTTTTTTATGAAATTAAAAAATAGTATTATGGAAGTTCCAGTAACCATGCTACCAAGAGAACGTCTAGAAAAATATGGTGAAAAGCAATTAGCAACTCATGAATTATTAGCTATTATCTTACGGACAGGAACAAAAGATCATAGTGTACTAGAACTTGCGTTAGATATTTTAGCAACATTTGAAGATTTATATGGTTTGAAGATGGCTAGTTTAGATGAATTAATGACGGTTAAAGGGATTGGACGCGCTAAAGCTATTGAATTACGAGCCGCAATAGAATTAGGAATTCGAATCGCTATCTCTCAAGCAACAAAAGAGTCAGCGATAATATCTTCAGAAGTGGCAGGAAAAATATTCCAATATGAATTATGTGATGCTTATCAAGAACATTTATTAGTCTTATTTTTAAATACAAAAAATGAAATCATAAAAAAAAGAACTGTTTTTAAAGGTGGATTAAATTCAGCGGTTGCTCATCCACGAGAAATTTTTCGTGAAGCAGTTAAATGTTCTGCAGCTAAAATGATTTTAGGGCATAATCATCCAAGTGGTAATTTAGAACCTTCAAATGCAGATATAAATTTCACTAAAAGAATGGTAGAATGCGGTGAGTTAATGGGCATTGAAGTATTAGATCATATTATTGTGAGTAGCAATCACTATTTATCTTTAAAAGAAAAAGGGTATTTTTAAAATAAGTAGTAAAAATATCCTTAGGTTTAGCTTAGCATATAGTTTTCAAATCCCGATCATGTTTCTACCCATTGTAAGACGGAGGAATAATCAATTAGATTAGGAAACGCAGGAGAGGATGAAACAAGAAGCACCTAAGCTTTAGCTTAGTGTGTAGTTCACTAAAAGTATAGACACAAAGCTATCAATTAGAAACAAAAGGTCTAGTAATAAAAGAAAATCATCTTAATAATACGCCAAAAAATATTAATACTAGAAATAAATCGAATAATATATCTATTTTCCTTGCATCACAGAAAAATACATGTTATAGTTAGTTTAATGTTTTTGTTAGGTAAATAAAAAAACTGCAATTTACAGTTATATTTTAGGTAAAAGAGTAAAGTAAATAAATTTATTTCAAATAACCCTTGCATTGATACGATAAAGATGATATAATTAATTTATTGTTTTTGTAAGGTAAAAAAGAAAGTTATTTCATTAAATATTAATTAATAAAGTATAATAGCAATATTAAAATATTTTAATGATAATGCTTGTAAACCTATTCAATGAATGCTATACTAACTATAGTGTTTTTGTTAGGTAAAGAAAAAGTTTTTAAAACTCCTTTCGAGCCGATAGCAAGAATATGAAAATACAATGTGCTAAGGCACAAGGAGGAACAACATAATGGAACAAGGTACAGTAAAATGGTTTAACTCAGAAAAAGGTTTTGGATTTATCGAACGTGAAGGCGGAGACGACGTATTCGTACATTTCTCAGCAATCCAAACTGACGGCTTCAAAACTTTAGAAGAAGGACAAGCTGTAGAATTTGAAGTAGAAGAAGGCGCTCGTGGACCACAAGCTGCTAACGTAGTTAAACTATAATTCTAATATCAAATATACAAGGGATATGACTTAGGTTGTATCTCTTTTTTTGTTTTTTTGGAAATGATAAGTAATGTAAATAGAAAGGTAATTTTATTAATCGTTAAAAGTTTTTTAGGGAGTTTTTGTGAAAAAATCACATTAGCTATAAAAGGATATTATTCACTTGAAATTATTAAAATCCTATTAAAATAATAAAAAACAAGTTTCGTTAACGAGATAGTTCGTAAAAAGGCTATGATATTGTGAATTATAGTGTTTTTAAGCTAACAAATATCGGCGCAAATAGTTGTATATTTTTCCAAAAAATGGTAATCTTATGTGGAAAGGCCTAAGGTTTTCATACTTTAAAAGTAATGAAAGTTACTGAAAGTTAAAAATTATTACGCCTAGATAAAAATTAAAATAAAAGGGGAATTTTACAATGGAAAAACAACAATATCACGTAATCGCAGAAACAGGAATTCACGCTCGTCCAGCAACATTATTAGTACAAACAGCTAGCAAATTTAGCTCAGAAGTACAATTAGAATACAAAGGCAAAACAGTTAATTTAAAATCAATTATGGGTGTAATGTCTTTAGGTGTGGGTCAAGGTGCTGACGTTGTTATTACAGTTGAAGGTGAAGATGAAGTTGATGCAATGGCAGCAATTGCTGAAACAATGAAAAAAGAAGGTTTAGCTGAATAATGATGAATCCAACTTTAAAAGGTATTGCTGCAAGTGATGGAATTGCCATTGCTAAAGTATATACATTAACAGAACCAGATCTATCTTTTACAAAGGTAGCCGTGGAAGATACTGATGCAGAAGTAACACGCTTAGATAATGCCCTAGAAGTTTCAACAAAAGAAGTTGAATTAATTCGTGAAACAGCTTTAAATAATTTAGGAGCAGAAGAAGCACAAGTATTCGATGCTCATTTAATGGTATTAAGCGATCCTGAATTAATTGGTCAAATTAAAGAAGCAATCACTAGTCAAAAAGTTAATGCTGAAGCAGCTCTAAAAGAAGTAACAGATATGTTTATTAATATCTTTGCTTCAATGGAAGATAATCCATATATGCAAGAGCGTGCTGCAGATATCCGCGACGTAGCTGAACGTATTTTGGCTAACTTATTAGGTGTTAAAGTTCCTAGTCCGGCAACAATTAAAGAAGAAGTAATTGTTGTTGCTAAAGACTTAACTCCAAGTGATACAGCTCAATTAAATCGTAAATATGTTAAAGCATTCGTAACTGATATTGGTGGACGTACATCTCACTCTGCTATTATGGCACGTTCTTTAGAAATCCCAGCAATCGTTGGCACTAAAGAAGTAACAGAATTAGCTAAAGATGGCGATATCATTATTATCGATGGTTTAGAAGGTAAAGTATTCTTAAATCCATCAGAAGAATTAATTACAACATATCAACAAAAGGCAGCAGACTTTGCAGCACAACAAGCAGAATGGGAAAAGCTAAAAGATGCTGAAACATTCTCTAAAGATGGCAAACAAGTCGAATTAGCTGCAAATATTGGAACACCTAAAGATTTAGAAGGTGTTATTAACAATGGTGCTGAAGGTATTGGTTTATACCGTACTGAATTTTTATATATGGATTCTGCAGAGATGCCTACAGAAGAAGATCAATTCAATGCATATAAAGCTGTAATCGAAGGAATGAATGGTAAGCCAGTTGTTGTTCGTACAATGGACATTGGTGGTGACAAAGAATTACCATACTTACCTTTACCACATGAAATGAACCCGTTCTTAGGATATCGTGCAATTCGTATTTCGTTAAATGAACCAGCAATGTTCCGTACACAATTACGTGCATTATTACGTGCCTCTGTATATGGACCATTACGTATTATGTTCCCAATGATCGCAACATTAAACGACTTCCGTGGCGCTAAAGCCATTTTAGAAGAAGAAAAAGCTAAATTAATTGCAGAAGGTGTTGAAGTAAGTGATAGTATCCAAGTAGGTATTATGATCGAAATCCCAGCTGCTGCAGTATTAGCTCACCAATTTGCTAAAGAAGTTGATTTCTTCAGTATTGGTACAAATGATTTAATCCAATACACAATGGCTGCTGACCGTATGAATGAACAAGTTTCATATTTATATCAACCATATAATCCATCAATCTTAACATTAATTAAACATGTTATTGATTCAGCACACAAAGAAGGTAAATGGGCTGGAATGTGTGGAGAAATGGCTGGAGACCAAACGGCTGTACCATTATTATTAGGTTTAGGATTAGATGAATTCTCAATGTCTGCATCTAGCGTACTAAAAACAAGAAGCTTAATTAGTAAATTAAATATTTCTGATATGCAAAAATTAGCAGAAAAAGCTATCAATGAATGTGCAACTGTAGAAGAAGTTGAAGCATTAGTAGAAGAAGCTGTTGCATCAATTTAATTTTAAAAAATCGGCAGAAATCCCGTCCTTTTAGCTATGGGGTTTCTGCTATCATTTTATTAGAACAGATAATCACTAAGTCTATCTAAAAAACTAATATAGTAACAAAAACTAAAAAGGCCTTTTGACAACTGGAAGACTCAAAAGACTTGAGCCAGTAGATTGTTTATTACTTGAGATATCTAAGTAAATTGTGACTGATATATCCTAGTATGTATTACTCACAGGCCGCGTTTTTTAAAGTGTGCGTAGTTGATAACCAAGTAGATAGCTACTTGGTTTTTATCTATACAATAATTAAAATCTAACTTTAAAGGAGAAAAAGAGTTGATAAAAAATGAGTAATATGGTATTATATATATTGCTTGAGAAAAGATAGTTTAAAAATATTTTTTTGAAAAGTGTTGACAGAATAAAACAAGCATGCTATTATTAAATAGTTGTCAACGAGACAATGAATTGAACTTTGAAAATTGAACAAAGAAGACGAACCAAATGTGTAGGGGCTTCATTTTAAATGAAGCAAACTATCAATTTCTTTTTATAATAGAAATAAAACAAATATAAGTCAGCAACAAAACAATAATGAGCTTTCAAAAGTTCATGAAATATTTTTCATGAGAGTTTGATCCTGGCTCAGGACGAACGCTGGCGGCGTGCCTAATACATGCAAGTCGAGCGAAGAAACAACAGGTGCTT
>NZ_FOGF01000092.1 GCF_900111135.1 Granulicatella balaenopterae
GGTGCATACTACTTAAAAGATTGGGGATACATGGCTCATAATGAATGGATTTATGATAATCATTACCAAAGCTGGTTCTTTATTAATGAAGATGGCAGCTATGCTCAAAATCAATGGGTAGGCGCATACTACTTAAAAGATTGGGGATACATGGCTCATAATGAATGGATTTATGACAAAGGACATTGGTATTACTTAAAAGACAATGGCCAAATGGCACGTAATGAAGTAATCAATAGCTATAAAGTGGATGCATCAGGTAAATGGAAAAAATAAATGAGCAATTTCCCAAAAAAGATAAAAATGATAATTAAAGTTATAAAACTTACCTGAAAGAGTACTGATTTCATAGAGTTTTATATATAGCGAAGAGGTGTTATGCCTTTTCGCTTATTTTTATACCATTAGAATTGGCAAGCCTTCATTTTAGTGAGGAAATACTAACTAGTTCGTCCATAAATACAGTGATAATGTAATCAGTAAAGTTGTATTGGTATGATAGACAAGGGGAGCGCTTAAAAATGATTAATGAGGCAGACTATATTTTTTTTAAATTTAGTGCCAAGAAATCTCCGAAACTTTAGCTTTGTGGGATGAATTCTTATATCAAGATATTTTTGATACAATCATTATTGAGGGATATAAAATGAATTGTTGGAAAAGTGGAAGCCATAATAACTATTTGTGACAATATCATCAAAAAAATATATAGAAAAGCAAGGTTAGGAGGTGTTGTAAATAATGAACTATAATAAAGCTATCAAGTATAGAGTCTACCCAAATAAAAATCAAAAAGAATTATTGCAAAAGACATTTGGTTGTTGTAGAAAAATATGGAACTTAATGTTATCAGACAAGATTGATTATTACAGAGAAACAAAAGAATCATTGAAAACAACACCTGCCCAGTATAAAAAAGACTACCCTTACCTAAAGGAAGTAGATAGCCTAGCTTTAGCTAATGTTCAGTTGAATTTACAAACGGCATACAAGAATTTTTTTAGAGATAAAAAGGTTGGATTCCCTAAATTCAAGTCAGCTAAAAAAACTAAGAAAAGCTATACAACAAATAACCAGAAAGGCTCCATTACCCTAAATGATAAAAGTATAAA
>NZ_FOGF01000026.1 GCF_900111135.1 Granulicatella balaenopterae
GGTTTGTTTGGCAACCTTATCCACCTAATCGCCTTATCAAGTTTCTGTTCGTAGGCTCGAGAACTTTGCTACACCACTTCCTTCATCTATACCATCTCTGATACCAACTTGTGGTTCGCTACACTTGGCGGTAAATACCCGTGACTGGACTTTCACCAGCTAGATTAGTGCCATGCTTGGCACACCAAAAAAAACGCCAACCTTTTCAGATTGACGTTTTGCTTCTTGGTTAATGTTTATTCAATAATAATGATGCTCCATATGCTAAAATGGTGCTTAAAAATAAAAAAATAGATGAAATATCATAAAAGAAAATAAAATAAAAAATACAAATAATTAATGATACTTTTAGCTTCATATTACGATTACAAGTATACAGCATTAGCAAATTACAAATTCCTAATCCAAAAATTAAGAAACAAAGCATTGTTAAGCCACATGCTAATCCATATGACAGTCCCCTAAAATAAATATCAATAATCGTTAAACTAATTACATTTAAAATAATATTAATAAAAAACACACTATTTGCTGCAATTAATCTTTCTATATTGGTAGATTCTTTTTCAATCGTTTGGTGATATTCTGTAAAAAAATCATTTTCAATACAATCATTACCATAAACGGTTGCTAAAATTGCTAGTAATGTCGCTTCAACCTCATTAACAATATTTAAAGCATCTGATTTACCCGCATAATAAAAAATAATGGTCGCTAAGATAATAATTAATGTATCTCTTATACTTAAAATTCCATATCCGTTTTTTGTATAAATTTGAATAAAGTTTTTTGTAATCATACTGACTTTATTATTTTTAATAAAATTATTCATCTAAGCCTCCTTTTGGTAATAAAAATAGAAATAATACCTTAAGTATACCACATTTATCAATGAATTTGAGGGAATTATCTTCATTTAGTGAATAAGTTTTCAATATAGTTTAGATCGATTAGCTGATATTCGACTTGATAAAAGAATGGATCTTTGCGAATGACTTCACTACTATTAATCATAAAACTATCCCATCCAATAATATCATCTGATTCTTTAGCAAATAGTGTGATGTGATAGCGATACCCCATCTGTCCCAATGATAGTCCATCACGCTTTAGTTGACCTTTATTCATATTGTTAATAAGATAGTCAATCTGCTGTGGATCTTTGATGGATAGGCTTTCCCCTGTCTGGCCGTTTTTGATATGGACTTCTGCAATAGTTGATGAATCATTCTCAATAATCGTTCTTGGACTACGATACCAAAAAATACCAATTAATCCGATAATAATCACTACTAAGCCTATTCGTAGTCTTGTATGTTTTCTTGATGCTAACATTTTTTCCTCTCCTATCTTTTTCTCCCTATATATAGTCTATCAAAGAAGTTGGCTGCTTTTCAAGGTGGATAGAATCCCTATCCTAACTGTCTAGCCAAATGCAACAAAGCCCACCAGATAAATCTGATGGACTTTGTGCTCTATGTTAACAACCGCTCTAGTAGTTTGTATCATATTATATTATATTTTAGGTAGGATATTTTATAAGGGTTTTATAATTTTTGACTGTTTTCTAATCCAACGAATGTAAAACCGAGTAATGTGGATATTAGATTGGATTGGTAAATAAGATATGGTCATTATTATCATAAGGAGTACCTATTTCTTTATGTCTTTAGAAATAAAGCTACGTGATGAAATGTTGTCTGAAAAGGAATTTTTACTTTATTTTATTAGAAAGTTTTACCTAATGGATTAGTTTATAGTTTTTACTACTAGGCTGTTGGAACATGACTAATTTGTCAATTTTACTAATTTTTGTGGCTATTTAGGATAAATTTTTAGTATCAACTACTTCTTCTACATAGCCATCAATTATTTGAAAGACGCGATCACAATACGATAATAAGCGAGTATCATGCGTCACGATAATGGTTGCTCGATTCGTCCCTTTTGTTTTTCGTACTAATAAAGAGATGACTTCACGAGATTTTTTCGTATCCAAATTAGCAGTCGGTTCATCGGTTAATAATAAGCGTGGTTTGGGATATAAAGCCCGACAAATGGCTGCTCTTTGACGTTCTCCTCCTGAAAGTTCACTTGGATATAAGTTTTTTCGTTGAAGAATACCCATTGTTGCTAGCAAATGATTAGCCTGCTCCACTGAATAGTCTTCTTTTATCATCAGATCAACTAATTGAAATTGTTCTTTTACTCGTAAAAATGGTACTAAATTACTCGATTGCAATACAAAGCCAATTTGGTGTAAACGCAATTCATTATTTTCTTTTGGCGTTAGTTTTGCCAGGTCTTTTTCAAGAAATTCTATTCTACCGCCAGTCGGTTTTTGTAGGCCAGCCATTAAAGTTAATAAAGTACTTTTACCTGAACCTGATGGACCAATAATAGCAATGACTTCTCCGGCATTTATTTGCAAATTGGTGGGTTTTAGTGCGGTAATGGTATGATTTCCATCAACAAATTCTTTGTAAACATTTTTTAATTCTAGTATTTTCATCTTTTTCCCTCCTGAATTTGTTAGATTAACGTAATGCATCAAGTGGATCAATTTTCATAATGCTTCTTACTGAAAATATTGCTCCTAAGATAGACATTAAAATAATTAATATCGCTGATAAGCTATATAATGCTATGCTGATTTCAAATGGGATACTCATTGGCATTAACCTGCCGCTTACAATAGCAACAATCATTCCCACTACTAAGCCGACTACGGTTACAAAAAATGTTTCAAGGATAACTGATTGACTAATATAGCTATTAGAAATACCTTGAATTTTCATAATGCCATAAATTTCTTTCTTTCCGATTGTAATAATATACATAAAAATGCTCAAAACGATAACCGCAATACCGATTAAAAAACTAATCATCATACCGAAAGTGAGTTTTTGGGCAAGGTATCCGGGTAAAGCTTCAATAAATGCATCAATTGTTATTAGTTGATTATATTCGCCTTTTACTTCTTCTGGCATTTCTTGGAAAACAATAGCTGAGATGGTGGTTGGAGGATGTTCTTTATTAATAAATAAGGCAGATTGTAATTCTTCGCGGACTAACATTTGTGGTGAGGCCATTTCTAATGAGGTGTATATAACAGGTTGGGTCGATAATTTGGCAGATGATGCAATTCCTACAACTGAATATTCTAATCCGCTATGACTAATCAGTAATGTATCACCTAATGAGATATGTTGTTCTTTTTCTAAGCTTTGACTAATAACGAGTTCATTAAGATTACTTGGATAAGTTCCAGCCACTAATTGAGGAGCAAGTATAGAAGAAAAGTCAATTCCCATAAAAACGACATTCATCCGCTTCCTAGCCACCGAATCACTCTTTAGATAGGCTACTGTTCGTGAAACATTAATAGGCGCAGCAGTTAATTCATCATACTCAAGATAGGTCTTATAATTAACAGTTGACGCATAGATATTCCCATTAGCTTCTTCACTCATCAGGATTCCCTTAGCTTTCCATTGATCAATGGCTGTCTTATTCGATTCTGCCAAACCATATGCTAAACCTAATAAAAAAAATACTAAAAAGCTAATTAATGCAACCAACATCATCATTAGAGAAAATTTTTTTCTTTCCTTCTTGATTTCTTTCAGTGCTAAAAACATGAGATAACCTCCTTTTAATATGTTTAGAACATTTTTTCGTCTGCTACTAATTGATTACACATTTTTTAGTTTGCAGTGACGGTTGCTCTTTAATTCAGTGATATCTTATCAGCTAATTTTGGATTTGTTAAGCGAATTTCTTTTGACCAAAAAATTAGTTTATATGACTTGTTTGACTATTTTTTAAGTTATTTTTAATCTTTTTTTAATCGTTTTCTTATAAAAGTATTGCAAAAAAAAAAGACTTGCTTATTCCAACAAGCCCCTTCTTCCCAAATAAAAACTCTTCCTATAACACAATAAATCCCCTGACGTCATCTTTATGAAGTTCCCAGGATTTTCCAATATAAAATAAGGCAAAAGTTTCATAATGTTACGTTTTAGACCATAATTCTTTTTAGTTTTTATCATAAATATTCCAAAAAATAGCGATTATTCACAAAGAAAAACCACTCTTTACAATTAGATTTCAAACGTTACAATTTTCGTTTTTTAGCGGAAATTCTTTCTCAAAATCGTTACCTAACTGACATTAATTTAGTCTATTTTGTCATCAAATCTTGTGGTATATTTCTTTACGCAAATCAGTAATTTATCTGACTTGCATATCTATTAACCACAAGTATCTCTTTAGAAAGGAGGTTATAAGAAGCTTTTATTTAGTAGGCATACTTTATTTTTCAACTGTTTATTTTGCCACTTCAGCTGATAAAGTCCCTTACTAAATACTTGCACCCATAACTACTACAATACTCACCCCCATGAGTAACTATTTTTAATTTTTGTGTCAAAAAACTATTTCATAACAAAAGAACAACTTAAAAAGGGAGCTGTATAAAACAGCTCCCTCTCCTTTTATATGGATATTAATCAATTACATTATCAAGCATTTTTTGTAAAACATTTTTAAAGACCGTTAAATCTTCTTCAGGAATATCTTCTACCACTGCATTTTTAAAATCACTTACAACTTCTTCCATTTCCAATTCAATTTGTAAACCGGTATCAGTTAAGGATAAGCATTTGGTACGGCGATCAGTTGAACAAGTAACTCGTTTAATCCAACCAGCCTTTTCCATCTTATCTAATTGTCTTACAACACTTGATTCTTTAATACTTAATAAACTAGCCAATTTCTTCTGGCTAATTTGACTATTAATCCTAATATAATATAACGTTGTCCACTGTGCACGCGTTACATGATACGGTGCCAAGCGTCTTTCCAATTCGTCTGACATTTCCTTTGCACTACGATTCGTCACAAACGAAATACAATCCTCTAAACGAAACATGTTCTTCCCCCTAAATGAGAATTCCGCTCAATAAAAACACTTTTCAATTTGCTCCCAAACGAAATCTTCTGTAAATAATTGACCTTTTAAGTGTGCAATAGCTGGTGCAAAATCAATAACTTCCAAACTATCACAACTAATCATTAATTCTGATATATGACCATCTTCTACAAATATACGAACAGCAATATTTCCCAAATCATATTTCTTTTCTAATTGTAAATTAAACTTAGGAGATTCGCCATATAACCATTCTTTTGATGCTAATTGACTTGCTAATGGTAGCTGCAATGCATCATCATTAATATACTCTATTTTATCATAATTATAGACACATTTAAAAGCATTAATTAACTTTACAATAGTAATTTCTGGGTTAACTTCACAAAGATTCACAACACGGCTGCGAACAGACTGGATTCCTTTTGATTCTAACTTCAACTTTAAGGGGGTTAAAGCACGAGTTAATTCTTCTAAATCAACATCTACCATCATTGTGCCATGATACATATAATTGCCATCTTCTACATAATAAGCATGTCCAGAAAATTTGCGACCATCCACTAATAAATCATTACGCCCACTAAATTCACAAGTAATTCCTAATGCTTTTAAAGCGGCATCTACTAAAGCGATATTTTCCTCAGTATTCCCTAATTCTTCCTTAGTAATAATCGTAAAACAAAGGTTGCCACGATCTTGAAATACCGCTCCTCCCCCTGATAAACGTCTCACGGGGTAAATACCCTTTTTTTCTAAATAATGCAAATCACATTCAACAAATAGATTCTGATTGCGCCCAACAATTACACATGGATCATTTTGCCATAAATAGACACATAAATCTTCACTTGCTTCATTGAATAGATGATTCTCTAAAGCAATATTGAAATATGGATTATGTGAATTTGAAATAACTAACTTTTTCATCTTAAGCGTGTAATGCTCCAAATCCTAAATCTAAAGCTGCTTCATGGATGACTTCAGAAGTTGTTGGGTGTGCAAAGATTGTTTCTGCAATATCTTCTTCATTTAATCCTTTATTAACTGCAATTGTTACGGCCGCAATTAGGCTAGAAGCGTCTGGTCCGATAATTGTTGCGCCTATAATGTTGTTTTTATCTAAATCTTTTACTAATTTGATAAAGCCTTTTTCTTCGTTCATAGTTAGGGCTTTACCATTTCCAGCAAAGGCAAATTTACTTACTTTAATGTTCATTCCTTTGTCTTTAGCTTCGTCTTCACCAATTCCGACTGACGCGATTTCTGGGTGTGAGAAGACCACATTTGGTACGGCATGGTAATCCATTTCTTTATCATTTCCTAAGATATTTTCAACGGCAACCATACCTTGGTGAGATGCCACATGTGCTAATTGCATCATATTTGTTACATCACCAATTGCGTAGATATGTTCGACATTCGTTCTCATATGGCTATCAACTGCGATACCACGTTTTTTGTCGTCAAATTTGACACCTGATTTTTCTAAGTCTAGGTTATCGATATTTGCATTTCGTCCTACAGCAGATAAGACTAATTCACTAACAACCAATTGTTCGCCATCCTTTGTCTCAAAGTTAACAATAGCTTCCCCTTCAATTGATTGTTGAATCTTAGTAACTTTAGCTCCTGTATGAACATGAATACCGGCATCTTTTGCCATATCAGTAATTTCTTGGCATACGTCTTTATCAAACATTGAAAGAATTTGGTCCATATATTCAACTACATGTATCTCTACGCCAAAGTTACGATATAAAAAGGCAAATTCCATTCCGATTACGCCACCACCAATAATCGTTAATGATGTTGGTAATTTTGTATTTGCTAGCATGGCTGTACTATCTAATACCATTGGAAGGTCGATACCTGGAATTGGTAAGGTAGCTACTTTTGAACCTGTTGCAATAATAATATCTTTAGCAGTAACCAATACTTCTTCATCTTTCGCTACAACTTTCACTTCTTTTTCACTAACAAATGCAGCTTCACCACAAATTAAGTCGATATTATTTTTAGCTAATAACATATCAATTCCATTGACTAAACGACCTTTAACTTGGTCTTTGCGATTAACGGCTGCTTCAAGGTCAACAATAATATCACCATCAATTTTCACACCAAATTCAGCTGCCATACGAGCTGAATGACATACTTCACCTGATTTAATTAAGGCTTTAGTTGGGATACAACCAACGTTTAAACATGTACCACCTAGTTCTGCTTTTTCAATTAAAGTCACTTTTAGATTACGTTTTGCGGCTGCTAGTGCGGCTACATATCCACCAGGTCCTGCACCAATAATTAATAAATCAGTCTCTTTTTTAGAAGAGTTTTTAACTAATTGACTTGCTTTAGTTGTTGGTTCTGTTGAAGAAGCTTGGTTTAGGGAGAACATTTCGCTATTAGTTTTTACTTTGCCGCCTTCATCGACTAAGATAGCTTTAATCACTCCATTAGCAGTTGCTTTTACCGGGCGATTGCCTTTTGCTGTCTCAACTTGAGCTAAGACATCTCCTTTTTTTACTGAGTCGCCTACTTTTGCGCTTATTTTGCCGACTGTTCCTTCTTTATTGCCTGGAATCATGGACATTTTAATCATGATTGCGCTAGTTTCTTTAGAGGCAACTTTTTCTTTTACTTCTTTAACGACTTCTTTGACAGTTTCTTTGATTTCTTCAATCTTTTCTTCAACTGATAACTCAAACATTTCAGCATTAGTTTTCACTTTATCGCCTTCTTCAACTAAGACTGATTTAATCTTTGCATCCACTGTAGCTTTTACCGGACGATTGCCTTTTGCCGTCTCAACTTGGGCTAAGACATCTCCTTTTTTTACTACATCGCCTACTTTTGCACTGATTTTGCCTACTGTACCTTCTTTATTCCCTGGAATCATTGACATTTTCACAAACATTCTAATCACCTATTCTCTTTCAATCTATATGGTAAAAGGAGCCAAAGTTAATTGACTCCCCCTTTTTTTATTTATCCTATTATTAGTCTTTTTTAACTGCACTACATACTAATTTTACTCCATTCATTAAAGAATCCCCTACTGGACAAGTTGCTTCAATAAATTTAGCAAATTCTTCTAATTTTTCTTGAGGTTCATCAGATTTAAAGTGCATTACAAAACGAATTTCTTGGAAACCTGGTCTTACATCTGATACTCCCATAAAACCATCTAAATCTAAATCCCCTTCTAATTCAATACTAAATTCTTCAAAGGTAACATCATGAGCTTCTGCAAATGCACGAGCTACGATTGATTGACAAGCACCTAATGCGCATAGAACACCTTCAACTGGATTCATGGCTGCATTTGTTCCACCTAATTCTTCAGGTTCATCAAACATAATTTTAAAATTACGTGCTGAAGTTTCTACTTGCAATCCTTCTTCTAATAATGTTGCTTTTGATTTAAATGTTTCTAACATATTTAATCATCCCTTTTCTTCTAAATTTAATACACTAATAAAATAACATAATTTTTTCACAAGTTCAATAGTTAGCTACGCAAGTATTTAAAAAATATTTTTATTTGTTATTTTTTAGCAATAATTTATTAGTATTTATACCACAATAAAATGTTTTCAGATGATTTAGTGGACTATTATCAGTGATATTCCTATAAAAAAGCAAGTAGCCATCATTTATACTGTAAATGATTGAAACTACTTGCCATCTTTTTATTTGTTCATTTTATAACAATTGTTGATTATTTTTCAATTTCGACTGGATTTAGTACAACTTTAGTACCGTGAGCTAATGTTTCGCCTACTGGACAAGTCTTTTCGATGAATTCAGCAAATGCTTGTAATCTTTCTGGTGATTCATCAGATTTAAAGTGCATTGTTGAGCGAATTTCTTGTAGTCCTGTACGAATACCTTCCTCTCCTCTAAATCCACGTGGGTCAAGTTCCGCTTCAAGATCAATACGTAATTCTTCAAATGAAAGGCCTTGAGCTTTCGCAAACATACGCGCTACAATTGTTTGACAAGCACCTAATGCGCATAATAAACCTTCTGGAGGATTCATTCCTGCATCAGTTCCGCCAACGCTTGCTGGTTCGTCAAATACAATCTTGAAGTCTCTTGCAGTTGCTTCGACTTTCATGCTGCCTGAAGTTGTTGTTGTTGATGCTGTAAATTTTTTCATATTTATTCCCTTCCTTTTTTAAAATTTTTACAAGTAAAAAATAACATACTCTTGAAAGCCTTTCAAATGATTGAACTGAGATTCAGAACCACTATCGCTCGTTATTTTAGGTATATAGGATATTTTCTATAATAAATAGATATATAGTGATTGGAACATTTTTTGAAACGGTTTTCTTCTAAATAAAAAAGTACCACAATAATAGCTGTAGTACCCTTTCTTATATCCTTAACGAATGCGGTTTATGAATTCTTTTACTTTTTCTTCAATTATTTGAGCGGTTTTAATAAATTCCGCGTCTTCCTTGCCACTTGGATCTTTTAATCCCCAATCTTCCGTCTGGTATTGATATGGCAAGTTTGGACATTTGACATTGCAGCCCATTGTAATCAAATAGTCTACTACTGGAATATCTGATAATAATTTTGATTTTTGGGTGGCTTCCATATCAATATGATACATTTCTTTCATAATTCTTACCGCATCTTGATTAATTTGTGGTCGTAATTGGGTTCCGGCTGAATATACCTCAATCAGACCTTCGCCGTATTTTTTCGCAAAGGATTCTGCCATTTGACTACGGCATGAATTATGCACACATACAAATGCGACTTTTTTCTTAGTTTTCATATAATTACTCTACCTGCTTTTCTATCATAATTCTAATAATTTTTAATAAAGATTATATTTTTTTATTCTTTATAAATACATTTTTATTCCATTGATTGAGTTACTCTTTTGTGATATATTTCTTCACACGCATCATTTTATGCGTCTCTATTCAGTGATTCATTGTAGAATTGCCCCATTAATCGACTCAAATACTGATTCCTATCCATACTTAAGAGTAAGGGTATAAGACATCACTTTTTGTCTATTCTCTTTTTGACATTACTTGCAAATTCTAAAACGAGATATCCATCGTTTCGGTACCTGTTAATGATTCACTGAATAGTTCGAGCATCGGTTTTAATTTTATATTGAAACTGGTGCTTTTTGTTTTGTCTTGAAACTGGTACTTTTTTTGATTTGAAATTGGTGCTTTGTTTTAATACGAAAAACGTTCCTAACTATTTAATTAGCGGTATTGTTGAATAATTTCTTTGGCTTCTTCAACCGTTAAGACTTTACCATAACTAACCACTTTTTGATCAATCACTAATGCCGGCGTTGTCATTACGCCATATTTGGCAATCTTTTTCAAATCAGTAATGTGGTGGACTTGTTCATCGATTTCTAATGAGCGCAATGCTACTAAGACATTTTTCGCTAATTCATGACATTTTGGACAACCCGTTCCTAAAACGATGATCCCATCTTCATTCATTTCTGTTGCTGGCGCTGGCGTTTGGCATTTGCCTTGACAACAACATTTTTCTGTATTTTCAACCTGTTTCTCTTTTTTCTTTCTAAACCATCCAAACATACTATCATCCTCCTATATAAATAAATAACTAAACATATTGAATAAATAACCCACCAAGATAATTCCTAGTGTTGATATTGTCATAAATACTGCCACTAACTTAGGCTTAATCGCTTTACTCAACATAATCATTGACGGCAAACTCAAAGTCGTCACCGCCATCATAAACGACAAGACCGTACCTAATTGGGCATTTTTCGCTAATAAAGCCTCTGCTATTGGAATCGTACCAAAGATATCCGCATACATCGGAACACCGCAAATTGTCGCTAATAAGACCCCAAGTGGATTATCCCCACCTAGAACTTGCGTCACAAAGCTTGCTGGAATCCAATTATGAATCCAAGCTCCAATTCCAACACCGATTAAGATGTAGACGAATACCTTTTGAAAGGTCTCTTTTACTTGTGTTACTGCATATTGAGAACGTTCTTTCATTGTTAACTGTGCTTCATCAAGCAAATCAACCTGTTTAGCATGACGAATATAATCTTGTACTTGATCTTCCATACCAAGATATTCGATTAAAAAACCACCTACAACGGCAATCAACAAACCTAAAACCACATAAGCTAAAGCAATCTTAAAGCCAAAAATACTCATTAATAAGACCAAACTCCCCAAATCTACCATTGGCGACGAAATCAAAAAACTAAAAGTCACACCCAATGGCAAACCCGCTGAAGTAAAGCCAATAAATAAAGGAATTGACGAACAAGAACAAAATGGCGTCACCGTTCCTAATAACGCAGCCACCGTATTCGCCTTCACCCCGCTAAATTTCGTTAAAATCTTACGACTTCGCTCTGGTGGAAAATACGACTGAATATATGAAATTATAAAAATCATCGCACATAATAAGACGCCAATCTTCAAGACATCATATAGAAAGAATTGCACTGATCCACCCAAACGAGTCGCCAAATCCACTCCTAAAAAGCTTAATAACTGACCTACACATTCATTTAACCAATGCATACCCAATAGTTGATTTTGAATAAATTCACCCAATAATCTTAAATAATTCATCACTCACCTCTTTTGTATTTTATTCATCAAATTATTTTGATATATAACTGATTTTTTTAGCTAGCTTGATTAATTGCTAGCTTTCTAATACTTGTTTAATTTTTTGGTTGGCATTACTAATAAAATCTTCCGCCAAAGAATAATGAATCCATCTACCATCTGGACGAGCCTTAACAATTCCTGCTATCGTTAATAACTTCATATGATACGACAAGCCCGATTGCGTTAAGTCCATTTCCTTTTGTAAAAAGCAGGCACATTGCTCCCCACCGCCTAATAAATGAATAATTCTCAAACGTTTGTCATCAGCTAAAGCCTTAAAAAATTGAGCTGATTCTTGCATCTTCCGCCTCCTTACATCAAATTATTTTGATATATAAACTATAGCACAATCTATTTCTAGTTGCAAAATGATACTTTCTTCCCAAAACATAAATATTAAGAAAATATAAGCGTTTTCTAAAAGAGTACTCTATCCAAAGTAGAAATGTGCTATAATCGAACTGTTGCGTTTTTCTAAACGACAAAATAGGAATGGAGGAATCTATATATGGAACATTTTCTAGCATTAGAACATCAAATAACTACGCTACAAAAACGTGGACTATCCATTACAAATGTTCCAAAAGCTGAGCAATATCTATTAGAAAATAATTACTTCAATGTGATTCATGGCTATAGCCAATATTTTTTCAAATTCAATAGCAAGCATTACTTACCTGGGACAACATTTGATGAAGTAGCCCATTTACATTATTTTGATAAGGAATTGCAATCATTATTATTCAAACATATTATGGACGCAGAATCTCATTTTAAATCGATTTTAGCCTATCATTTTGCGAAATATCATGAAAATACGCCAATCGCTTATTTAAATCCTAATTCATATAGCGGGAAAATTGAACCTAATGAAATCAATGGCATGATTAAGCATATTCAACGTGTCACAAAACATCGGATGAAAGATTATGATACCAGCGATTTACAACCATATTATGAAGCATTTAACCACCCACCAATTTGGGCAATTATTGACTATTTAACTCTTGGTGAGGTGATTCAATTTTATGAATATTTACCAAAAAGGTTACGAACGACTATTGCTCATCAATTTACACCAGAAAATGCGCATGAATTTATTAATTACAATATTATCGTCAATTACTTACAACATATTAAGTTAATTAGAAATGCTGTCGCCCATAATTACCGCATGTTGGATTTTTCTTATGATACGAATTTAGCGTTTTATTCGGCAATATACGATGGAAAAGTATCTAAAAATTGCAAAAATCGTAATAAAGTTTATCATATTTATTTAGTATTAGAATTATTCTTAACAGAAAATCAATATGCCCAATTCCATAATACTCTATTAAAACGCATTAAAAATTTAGATAATAAAATCACTGTCATTCCCGTCAATAATATCCTACAATCATTAGGATTCCCCGACGATTGGCATCTAACTACCAAAAAAATAGAACAAAAAGGATAAGGAGAAGGAGAAAAACGATGACTCTAGAATGGACCTTTGTACGAGAAACGGATATTCCAGCTGATATCCAAACACTATTAATCCCAGGAGAAGAAGCCCAAGCAGCCTATACAACCATACGTGACATAGCAATTATCACTAATAAACGTCTGATTGTTAGCGACTCACAAGGGATTACTGGACGCAAAAAAGAAATCTATTCCCTACCATTTAGCGCCATTAATATGTGGTCAAGCGAAAATGCTGGCACACTTGATTTCACTGCCGAATTAGAATTATGGACACGTGCCGGCCACATCAAAATCAATCTAAAACGTGGCGTTGATGTCCGCAAATTCGATTGTCTTATCGCACAATATGTTTTATAAGTCTAAAAAATATACCCCCTCACAAAATTGTGAAGGGGGATTTTTATAGACTCTTAATAAGATATCTGCTAATCTTTAGCTCTTATATCGATTACGGATTAACAATATTATCAAACATTTCCGTAATTTCAGGGTCTGTTGCTACTTCAAACTTAAAGTAATTTTCTGAAGATCCTTGTGTTTGCGCAGAATGTAGAACAATTGGCTTACCATCTTTTAAAGTGAATAAGTAAATATGAAAATTCGGCCAATTCTCACGCGTTAAATTAGAATACATGCTCACTACTTGATATGTATCTTCAGATTCACTAGCTCCCTTGTTCGCATCATACCAAGTTAATGTGATAGGTTCAACCTTCATACCTTCTATTACTAAAGCTGGTATCCAATCGGTCTTTGTCTCTACTAAGATATCTTTTGGTAAAGCAACTCCAGCATAATCCAAATTATTATCTGGTGTATATGGATAATAAGGGTCATCAGCTTCCATTTTTTCCATAGAATCAGTCAGTTGCAATTCCTGTTCAGGGGACCATAATACTGATTCTTGTTCAACTTGACTACTTTCGCTACTAATTGTATTAGAGGTGTCTAGATTTTGTCCTTGGCAAGCCGTTAAGCATAAGACAGTTCCTGCTAAAATAATAACTCTTTTCATATATTACACCTCCTTATCGTGATTATATTTGTCTAACTTTAGTATAACATATGTGAACATAAAAAAAAGTTGTCATAGCTCTTTTTTATGCCATAACAACTTCTATTATTAACCTTTTTCTTTAATGAAATATTGCGGACGTTTTTTCGTTTCTAAAAAGATTTTTGAAATATATTTCCCAAGAATTCCCATACATAATAATTGAATGCCACCCATAAATAGAATAATCGTCACCGTACTTGCCCAACCATTAACACTTCCGCCGACTGTTAACTTGCGCACCACGATGAAAATAATACTAATTGTTGAAGCAACAAAAGATAAAAATCCCATCCAAGTCGCAATACTCAATAAAGCTTCCGAAAAATTAATAAAACCATCTAAAGAATATTTAACCAACTGCCAAAAACTCCATGAAGTCTCACCAGCCACACGCTCTCGATTTTCATAACTAATATAAGTTGTATCATAACCAACCCAAGCAAAAATCCCCTTCGAAAAGCGATTCACTTCGCACAAAGCCAAGACACTATCAACCACTTGGCGGGTCATCAAACGAAAATCCCTTGCGCCATCAACCATCTTCGTATCCGATACCTTGTTAATGATTTTATAGAAAGCACGTGAAAAGAACGAACGCACTGGCGACTCACCCTTACGATCACTACGACGAGCGCCCACCACATCAAAGCCTTCTTGCAACTTCTGATACATCGGGATTAATAATTCAGGCGGATCCTGCAAATCAACATCCATCACCGTCACATAATCGCCCTGACTAGCCTCCAAACCTGCTAACATCGCACTCTCCTTACCAAAATTACGAGAAAATGATAAATAATGAATATTCTCAACCTCTTTTGTAACCTCACGCAAGACAGCCAAAGTCTCATCAGTTGAGCCATCATTCACAAAAATATATTCAAACGCAACTTCACTAGCTAATTGCTGCTCAATTGGTTTTATAGCTTGAATAAATGGTCGAATTGTCGCCTCTTCATTATAACAAGGCACCACAACACTTAATAACATACTAGACCTCTTTCCTAACCAAGCAGCACTCCTCTTAGTAGCGACCACCCAGTTTTGTATTCCTATCAAGTTTACTACTTTTTGACAGGGTTTAGCAAGGGGGTGTTAAGCTTCATCTTCTAATAACCAATCAACAATGTAAATAATCGGGATGCCATCAACTTGCTCGACATCTTGGTAGCGACCCGTAATCACCATTTTTCTATAATTATCTTTAATATTCAGTAAATTGTCCGTTTCGTGCGTATTATTTGGCAATTCATAAGCCACTTGCAGATAGATAGTTTCATCTAATTTACGTGCGACAAAATCAATTTCCTTAGTATCAATTCGCCCGACATCCACCGTATAGCCACGACGCAATAATTCGATATAGACGAGATTTTCCAAACGATTACTATAATTGCCATCCTTACGCCCAATCGTATTTCTACGCAAACCACTATCAGCAATAAAATACTTTCCATTCGTACGTAAATACTCTCTACCACGAATATCGTATTGCTTTACACGATAAAACAAATAAGCATTCTCCAGCAATTCAAGGTAACGGCTCACCGTATGGATTGAAGTATCGACACCCTCATTTTTCAAGGTATTCACGATTTTATTGGTATTCACTAATTGCCCCACATTGTCCGCTAAAAAACTAATCAAAGTCCGTAAAACCGTCGCATCCTTGACACCGGCTCTCAAAGCGACATCATTCAAAACAATTGTATCAAAAATTCCAGATAAAATCGTATCTTTAATTCCTTCATCAGCAATTACAACACTTGGGAAAGCGCCATACTTTTCATATTCCAAATACATGCGGTCAACTTGACGCGAGTTTTCATCAATTCCCTTAGCTGTTAAAAATTCGCGAAATGATAATGGATAAATCAGAATTTCAATATAACGTCCACTCAGTAAAGTTGCTAACTCACCAGATAACATTTTAGCATTTGAACCAGTCACGACAATATCACTTGCGAAACTAACACGCAAGCCATTGATAACCCTTTGCCATCCATCAACAACTTGAATTTCATCAAATAAAAAGTAAATTTTCTCTTGGTCTTTTGGCATTAATTCCATTAACTTTTCACGCAATTTCGCTTCATTAGTAATTGTTTGGTATTCAAAACTCTCAAAATTCATATAAATAATATGATCCTCAGCAATTTTTTGACTCAATAAATATTCCTTATATAGCATTAATAAGACTGATTTTCCTGAACGACGAACTCCTGTAATAACTTTAATAAAGTCGGTATCCTTAAAATTAATTAATTGTTGTAAATATTTCGGTCTTTGAAACATACTAGCACCTCATTTTTCTCATTTTGTCACATTTATATTACCATTTACTGAAGCTAACTTCAACTTTTTGTACTTTTTCGCTAAAACTGAAGTGAACTTCAACTTTTAGTGCTTTTTCTCCAAAACTGAAGACAACTTCAACAAATTCGCCAACAGACTGGAAGGTATGGTCGGAATTGGTGTTACTTAATACATGGCTAGTAAGTCTTCTAAACTAATCGCTATACCTACTTTTTTTAAATCAGATTGACGTTCTTTATATAATTGTACAATTAATTTTTCCGCATCTTTACCATAATGAAGATGATTATGACAATTACTACATAGTGAGACAATATTTTCTTCTACATCAAGCGAAACCTCAAAATCCCCTGAATAAGCTAAAGGCACTAAATGATGTGGCTCGGTATAAGGTACCTCAGAATTCTTTTTAATAAAAGTCTCATGATTTGGATTGATTTCACAGCAATAATTGGCATGAGCTAAGGCGTTCAGTGCCGTTTTTTTATCTCGTGGATAGCTTTTACGACCTTGATGATAAATTGGCTCTACTTTCTTTTTAGATCTTCCACGATATTGAAAATCTTCCGCTTTAATAATCTTAGCTGTTTTTAATTCTTCAATCAATTGTTCATCAGCTAGGCGTTCTGTTTCTAAATTCAAATCATTAATCAATTCTGGGTATAGTTGTTGCATTGCTTTAGCTAATTTTGGTTGTAATTTCCATTCAAAACGCTTATCTTGACGTTCCCTTCCCCAAAACAGGATCGGCCAATATGCTTCTTCCTCATCACATATTGCTGGAGAAATACCAGTTTTTTTAATAATTTTTTTAGCCAAACTAACAATTGAGCTATTATACGCACTAGGAGAACCTCCATCTTCAACACTTAAATCATAACAAGTCGTTGCATGATTATCTGCTAAATAAATGCGTTTTAGTAATGCAATATTCTTTTCAGTAAAGATTGATGTATCTAGCAATAATTCTTTCCATTTACTAATCGGAAGAGTTGAATCAAACACATACTCACGAGGATAAGCCGCATCACGTGCATTACCTTTTACTATCCTTTCGATATATGCTACCAATTCATCCGACATTCTGTTAGCGCCTTGAACAGATGTCAAACCATTTTGCTGCAGGTCTTGATAGGGCAATAATTCATCAGGATATGTTTCTAATAAGTGCAAGCGCATATATTCTTCAGCATTCGCATAATGTTCATTGTTCAGCTCAAATTTTTTGTTATCAATTTCTGCTTTTGAAAGATTAGTTTTGATAACTTTACATTTATATTTGATGGCTTGAACAGGTGAAGCTACATAAATATAAACATCATCACCAACTTTTATTTTATTCGACTTTTTCCAATCAATAGTATCCAATTCCTGAAATGCTTGATCCACCGCATCATGCTTAGGATTGCAAATAATCATCCATTTTGTCATTTTTTAACCTCCTAATTCAACTCTCACCTCCATTATACCATCCCAATCAAAAAAAACGTTTATACAATTAGCTTCCACTAATTATACAAACGCAAAACTGCTTATAATTATTCAGTTATTAACCAACTGAACCTTCCATCTCATATGCGATTAAGCGATTAAGTTCAACAGCATACTCCATTGGTAATTCTTTGGTAAATGGTTCAACAAATCCCATAACAATCATCTCTGTTGCTTCTTGTTCGCTAATACCACGACTCATTAAGTAGAATAATTGTTCTTCAGATATTTTAGATACTTTCGCTTCATGTTCTAAAGCGACTTTACCATTGTGAATTTCATTGAATGGTACTGTATCTGATTTAGATAAGTCATCCATAATGATCGTATCACATTCAATATGTGAGAATGAGTGCTCTGCTTTTTTAGCAAAGGTTACTTGTCCACGATAGTTTACTTCCCCGCCATCTTTACAAATTGATTTAGAAACAATTGAACTTGAGGTATGTGGCGCATTATGGATCATTTTCGCACCTGTATCTTGTATTTGACCTTCACCAGCAAAGGCAATTGATAACATTGTACCTTTCGCATGTGGTCCTTCTAAGTATACTGATGGATATTTCATTGTCGCTTTGGCACCTAAGTTACCATCGATCCACTCAACAGTTGCGCCGGCTGCTGCACGAGCACGTTTTGTTACCAAATTGTACACATTGTCAGACCAGTTTTGAATAGTTGTATAACGACAATAGCCGCCTTCTTCAACGAAAATCTCAACAATTGCCGCATGTAAGCTATCACTTGAATAAGTTGGAGCGGTACATCCTTCTACATAATGAACATGTGCGCCTTCATCAACAATAATTAATGTACGTTCAAATTGTCCCATATTTTCATCATTAATACGGAAATAAGTTTGTAGTGGTACATCACAAGTTACGCCTTTTGGTACATAGATAAATGTTCCGCCTGACCAAGTTGCTGAGTTTAGAGCGGCTAATTTATTGTCTGTTGGTGGTACTAATTTACCAAAGTATTTTTTGAACAATTCAGGATATTCTTTTAAAGCTGAATCGGTATCAGTAAAGATAATTCCTAACTTATCGAATTCTTCCTTCATATTATGGTAGACAACTTCTGATTCAAATTGTGCACTAGCTCCAGCTAAATAGGCACGTTCAGCTTCTGGAATACCAATTTTTTCAAAAGTATCTTTGATTTTGTCTGGTACATCATCCCATGAGCGAGCTGGTTTATCACTAGCACGTTTGAAATAAATTAATTCATCAAAATTAATATCGGATAAATCAGGTCCCCATGTTTGCATTGGCATCTTTTCAAATGTTCTTAATGATTTTAAACGGAAATCTAACATCCATTCTGGTTCTTCTTTTTTTGCAGAAATTTCACGAACAACTGCTTCATTTAATCCCTTTTCTGTTTCAAATACAGGGGTTACATCTTCGTGAAAGCCGTATTTATAACTTTCTAATTCTGGTACTTTACTCACTTTAATTATCCCCCTTTTAATCGTTTTTTCGTTGTTCTTCAATTGAACGTTCTAATGCTTTCCAAGCTAGTGTGGCACATTTAATTCTAGCTGGGAATTTTGATACACCGCTTAATAATGCGGCATCTCCTAAAGCTTCATCATCAACTTCTTGGCCTTGAACCATTTGTGAGAAGGTTTCTGCCATTTCTAGTGCTTCATCCACTGTTTTATTTAAAATTGCTAGTGTCATCATACTAGCACTTGCCGTACTAATTGAACATCCATGTCCATCAAACTTAACATTCGAAATTCTGCCATCTTGATCAATTGTTAATTGTAATTGAATCACGTCACCACATGTTGGATTATTAAATTCAATTGTGTGAACGGCTGGATCATTGACGATGCCTTTGTTTCTTGGATGGCTTGAATGATCTAAAATAACTTGACGATACAAATTATCTAATTTTGATAAAGCCATTTTTAAGTCCCCTTTACTTTCTAACTACTTACTTCTTTATGCGAAATCTTCAAAGAATGCTTTGACTTTTTTCACGGTATTAATGAAAAATTCAGCTTCTTCAAGAGTATTATATGCGTAAAAACTTGCGCGTGCTGTAGCTGGTTGATCTAACCAACGCATTAACGGCTGCGCACAGTGATGTCCGGCACGAATTGCGACACCTTCCATATCCATAGCTGTTGCTAAATCATGTGGGTGAACGGAATTCAAATTAAATGAAATCACTCCTGAACGTTTTGAAGCTTCAGTTGGACCGAATACTTCAATACCTTCAATGGCTTGTAATCTTGGTAAGACATATTCAACTAATCTTGTTTCATGTTGGTGGATATTATCCATGCCAACTGCTTCTAAATAGCTGATTGCCGCACCTAAACCGATTGCGCCAGCGATATTTGGTGTGCCAGCTTCAAATTTCCATGGTAATTCATTCCATGTGCTTTCAAAGTCGTAAACGAAATCAATCATTTCGCCACCAAATTCAACGGGTTCCATTTGTTCTAAATGTTCTTGTTTACCGTATAAAACGCCAATACCGGTTGGGGCAAGCATTTTATGTCCGCTAAATGCGAAGAAATCACAGTCTAAATCTTGTACATCGATAGTCATATGCGGTGTTGATTGAGCACCATCGACCACGATGTAATGATCATAGGCATGCATCCATTTTGCTAATGTTTTGACATCATTAATGGTGCCTAATACATTGGAAGCTTGGGCGATTGCCATGACTTTTACTTTTTTATGTAAAGTATTATGAATCGTTGCCATATCTAATTGACCATCTGCTAAAAGAGGCATATAAACAACACGTGCTTTGGTTTGACGTGCAATTTGTTGCCAAGGAACAAGATTTGAATGGTGTTCTGCTGGAGAGACCCAAATTTCGTCGCCTTCTTCTAATAGATTTTTCACGAACCCTTGTGCTACCCAGTTAAGACTAGTTGTTGTACCTCGTGTGAATAGAACTTCTTTCGTTGACGAAGCATTAATGAATCGACGAGTTTGTTCACGAACGGCTTCATATTGGTCAGTAGCTTCTTGCGCTAAAGTATGAACACCACGATGAATATTAGCATTACTTGTCTCATAATAATGATTAATCGCTTCAATTACTTGCTTTGGTTTTTGCGTTGTTGCCGCATTATCCAAATAAACTAATGGTTCATCATTGACAATTCTATCCAAAATGGGGAAATCTTTACGAATATTGATAGTACTCATTCTTTATTCACCTAATTTCTTTTCAATCATATCGATTAATGTCTTACGAACTGATTCTACTGAAATAGCCGCAATTACTGAACCTAAGAATCCACGAATAACTAACCGTTGCGCATCATCTTCTGATAGACCACGACTAGTTAGGTAGAACATTTGATCTTTATCTACTTGACCTACACTAGCAGCATGTCCGGCAGTCACTTCATTTTCATCAATTAATAGAATTGGGTTTGCATCGCCACGACCATCTTCACTTAGCATTAAGACACGACTTTCTTGTTGAGCATCAGCAAATTTAGCGCCTTTAATAATATGACCAATACCATTAAATGTTAACGTTGCTTTATCTAAAATAACGCCATGTTGTAAAATATGTCCTACTGAATGTTTGGCGTAGTTAGTTACACGAGTATCAATTCCTTGTACTTGATTACCTGTTGAAATCGCTACGACTTTAACTTCTGAATGTGAACCTGTTCCAATTAATTCTGAATCAAAATCAGCCACGACATTCCCATCATTCATTACGCCTAATGCCCATTCAATTTTCGCATCACGACCTAAATATCCTCGGCGGTTAAAGTAAGTGTCAGTTGACTTACCTAAGCTATCAACTGCTGTATAACGAACTTGTGCACCTGCTTTTGCAATTACTTCTACTATAATATTGGCTGTATTTTTAACTTCACCTACCGATTCAAAACGTTCAATATATTCGAATGAACTATTTTCTTCAGCTACGATTAAGACGTGTTTTACGAAAGCTTCTTCAATGGTACTATTTTGTACAAAATGACTTTCAATTGGTTCATCTAAGACAACATTTTTGGGTACATAAACAAAAATACCTGAATTCATCATGGCACGGTGATAAGCTGCTAGCGAATCTTCATCCATCTTAACGGCTTTTGTCATAAAATGTTCTTTTACTAATTCTGGATATTCTTCTAATGCATTGAAAAATTCCGTTACAATAACACCCTTAGCCGCTACTTCTGCTTTCATCTCTTCCCAATATGATACACTACCTAATTGGACGATTTTTGCAGCACCGATATCTGTTCTAATTTGCGTTGGGATATCTAAAATCAATGAATCTCCCATACCAATTGCTGGCGAGAATAAGTTCCAACGATGGAATTTCACGCGGTCAATTACTGGTAAATCTAACTTTTGACTTAATTCTAGAGCTTTCAAACGCTCCTCTAAAAACCAAGCCGGCTCTTCTTTTATAGCTGAAAACGTACGAATGTTTTCTTGCCACATATTTAATTCTAAAACCATCATGTCACCCCTAATCGTTAAGTTCTAATTCAATTCCTAATTCTTCACTGATACCTTTATACCCTTCAGCTTCTAGACGTTTTGCTAATTCAGCATCCCCTGTCATGACTATGCGACCTTCCATCATAACGTGTACAACATCTGGAGTAATATAGTTTAATAGGCGTTGGTAGTGAGTAATAATTAATGAGCCAAAGCCTTCACCACGCATTGCATTTACGCCACGTGATACTACTTTTAAGGCATCAATATCTAAACCTGAATCTATTTCATCTAAGATGGCAAAAGTTGGTTCAATCATCATTAATTGTAAGATTTCATTGCGTTTCTTTTCACCACCAGAAAATCCTTCATTTAAGTAACGTTCAGCCATTGCTTCTGGCATATCTAAAAGAGTCATTTTTTCATCTAATTTTTTAATAAATTCACGAACTGAAATTTTGTCATCTTCATCACGGCGAGCGTTAATAGCAGAACGTAAGAATTCAGCATTTGTAACGCCTGTGATTTCACTTGGATATTGCATTGCTAAGA
Source organism: Granulicatella balaenopterae (assembly GCF_900111135.1). Classification (GTDB taxonomy): domain Bacteria; phylum Bacillota; class Bacilli; order Lactobacillales; family Aerococcaceae; genus Granulicatella; species Granulicatella balaenopterae. The sequence continues at coordinate 22,930 of NZ_FOGF01000026.1, forward strand.
AAAGACCAGCACGAGCACGTTCGTCAACTTCCATTTCTAATACATTTTCACCATCTAAAAGAATCTCACCTTCTGTTACTGTATAGCTTGGGTGCCCCATAATAGCTGCTGATAATGTTGATTTACCTGTTCCATTTGGTCCCATTACTGCGTGGATTTCTCCTGTATTAATAACAAGGTTTACACCTTTTAAAATTTCTTTATCTTCAATTGATACATGTAGGTTTTTTATTTCTAATGTTGACATTTTCCCACTCCTTACTGTTTATACTTACTTAATATATTTTAACGCAATTAGTGGGCTTTCGCAATGAATAGGTTCTAAAACACGAACTAAATGGTACAGTTTGGGCTAATTGTTATATTTTTTACACTTAATCGACGTATTTTTTCCATTGAAAACGTTTTGAGTAAAAAATGGTTCTTTAGTCCGATAAAAAGCTCCCCAAGCTATGGTAAAATATTATATGTAAAGAGGGACAGTTTGTAATGACAGTTTGTAATGAATTGTACAATGAAGGAGGAATTATAAATGAATAAATTTAAAGAAGGGTGTGGTATAGCGTTCATATGCTTGATATTGTGCCTAATATTTGGCGCTTCACTTGATGTTTTTGAAGGTTATTTTCTTTTTGATGATGAATTTACCTTTTTACCAGCATTATTAATGTTTTATACAGCCTATAAGATACTATTTAATAAATATCGTGATACGAAAGCTTATGAGGTTGGTTCCATCATTATTAAAGCCTTTCTAATTCTATTTACTTTTGTATTTGGCCTGGGCTTTGCAACGGAGTATTTATTCCGTGATGCTAACTTTATCTCATTATTATTTGGTTTGGGGATGAGTTATCTTGCTTATATTATCTTATTCCCAAAATCAATGCGTCTAGCGAACTTTACTTTCCATAAACCTATTAAACAAGATCATAATTTGCCACCATTATCACGCAAACGCCAAAAAATCTATCAAGAATCTGGCTTAACTGACGAGGAAATTATCTTCTTCCGACAAGAACTAGCCAAAGCAAAAAAACAATTAGTCGACATCGAAGCAAGTTTCTGGCGCAATAACAAATTAACCGCCATTGCTCGCCGTCACAATATGGTCGCTATCTTACGTGATTACTTTAAAGAATTAGCTGATAACCCAAATCGTTTAAACGAAGGAACGAACTTTTTATATTCCTACATCCCTTCCCTTCACGACTTAATCGACAAATACTTAGAAATCGACAATCACGTATCAAAAACCCAATTAACATACCGCACTTTAGACAAAACAGCTGAAACGATTGACGCATTATGTCAAACAATAGAGGATGACTATTTAGCCTTTCAAAAAGATGACTTTAAAGATGCTGAAATCGAAATCGAATTAGCCCGACAAAAAATGCAGCAGGCAACTACTGCAAAAGACTTCAATCCGGCTGATGGCAAAGATAATCATGATGACGACTTTGAAAATAGCTTTGATAATTTTTAATAAGGAGGAAATAAAATGACTGACGAAAGAAAAAATGTATCATTGGTAGATGATTTAATTAGTAACCCATTTGGAGAACAACCTCTACCACCGACCATGACCGATGTATCCAAAGACTTTCCAACACAGGAATTAAGCAATAAACCAAAAAATTTACTGGAAACTTTACCCCAAGAACAACAAGAAAAAGCCCTTGCCCTTTCCAAACAAATTGATGAACATGATATGCAAGCGATTATTAGTTATGGAGCCGCTGCTCAAAAACAATTAGGTGAATTTTCACACTCCATGTTAACCCATGTCCAATCAAAAGATACTGGTGAAATTGGTGACACCTTAACCGACTTAATGAACCGCCTAGCAGAGACTGATCCAAAAGAACTAATGGCAGAAGACCGTAATATCTTCCAGCGTATGTTTGGTAAAATCAAAAAATCTATCTATGAAATGCAAGCCAAATACCAAGAAGTTGGTACACAAATCGATAAAATTGCCATTCGCCTAGATCACGAAAAAAATGGCCTATTAAATGATAATCTAGCCTTAGAAGAATTATACCAACGCAACAAAGATTTCTTTGACGCCTTAAATATTTATATTGCAGCTGGTGAACTAAAAATAGAGCAACTACAACAAGAATTAATTCCACAAGCACTAGATAAAGCTAATTTTTCAGGTGACCAAATGGATGTCCAAATCGTCAATGACTTGAATCAATTCCTAGACCGCTTAGAAAAACGTAATCATGACTTAAAATTAACCCGTCAAATGACGATCCAACAAGCACCACAAATTCGTCTCATTCAAAATACGAACCAAGTGCTAGCCGAAAAAATTCAGTCATCCATTACAACAACTATTCCGTTATGGAAGAACCAAATCGCGATTGCTTTAACTTTATTACGCCAAAAAAATGCTGTAACAGCCCAACGTCAAGTTTCAGAAACGACTAATCAATTAATTCAAAAGAACTCTGAAATGTTAAAAATCTCAACGATTGAAACCGCCCGTGAAAATGAGCGTGGAATTATCGACCTAGAAACATTACAAAAGACACAACAAGACTTAATTGAAACCTTAGAAGAAACTTTACAAATTCAGCAAGCTGGACGTGAAAACCGCCGTAAAGCAGAAATGGAATTAAGTCATATGGAACAAGACTTACGCCATAAATTATTAACATTACGTCAGCAAGAACAACAACAAAAACATTACTAATCCATACAAAAACCACGCCCAAATAAAAATGAGCGTGGTTTTTCTTACTTTTATAACGTATTTTCATTCTAAAAACAATTTGAACTTTTAGTGCTAAGAACTATCCAAAATTTTCAGCATTTCAAACTACTAGCATTTGGCTACTTTATTCCAATAAGACACTTCCAAGTTCCCAGCCTTGTGACTATACAATAATCTGCACTAAAATTGCTACTACAAATAAGATACACATCGCAATCAACCAGCGATTCAAATAACGATTATAGCGCTCTGGCCAAGGTTCTTTTTGACGTTCAACTTCTTCTAGTTGTCGTTCATATTCAACTTCAGGTGGTAATTCCCCTTCAATCCCTCTTTTTAATTCTTCAACACTTTTCGCAAGTTTTTCACGTCTTTGTTGCTTTTCTAATTGTTCTTGATAATAGCGACGTGTTAATAATGGTTTTTTCGCCATAAATATCTCCTTTTACTTTAGTAGTTACGCTCCCTTATTGTGCGGTACTACCCCTTCATTACGCTAATTCTTTTGCGACTTTTGTAAGATTTTCTTCAATGCGTGCTAACTTACTTTCTAGCAACTGCATTTTGTATTGTTGAATGGCAATAATCGTCTTACCATCGATAATCTCGCCATTATGAATCATTTGTAATGCTTCTTCTAATTCAATCCAGACAATATCTAAGAATTCATCCTCATCAGCTGGTAAAGCCCCTTCTAAGACTTCTTCTAACTCTTCTGCTTGATATAAATGCAAAGCTTCTTGACAATAACCAGGCGAAGGATAAAAAGTCATTACTTTACTCCAATTATTCGCACGGAAATTCGTCTCCTCTTCTAATTCACGCTTACAAGCTTCTAGTGGGTCTTCCGTTTTCGTATCTAACTTACCAGCTGGAATCTCTAAGACATGCGACTCCACGGCTTTACGATATTGACGCACAAATAAAATCTTTTCATCCTTCACCGCTAACACACACACCGCCCCATTATGTAAGACAATATCACGTGTTGACTCTTTGCCATTTGGTAGTGAAACGGTGTGGTGTTCTATTGTAAAGATACGACCATCATAGAGTGTTTCTTTTTTAATTGTTTTTTCTTCATAATTTTGCATCATAATTCCCCCTATTTCTCTCTCCACCATCATACAAAACTAATTCCCCAACAGCAATCATTATGATAGAGATTTATCAAATTCTTTACCGAAAGTTATTATTTTCACAATTATCCTTCTTCTTTCTTTACTTTCGTTGTACACTATTAATATAAAACGTTTTCATTAGAAAGGATTGAGCACATGTATGATTTAATGTTTGATGCGGTTCAAGGCTTACTGCCAACACGTGAGGTTCAAAGTTTTAAAGGAACTTACGGACGAATCGCCATTATTGCTGGAAATGAAGAAATGGGTGGAGCCGGTATATTAGCTAGTAGTAGTGCGCTTTATTCAGGAGCTGGACTTGTAACTACTTATACTGCCCCCTGTAATCACGCTGCTCTTCATGCCCGTTTACCAGAAGCGATGGTAAAAGATTGGCAATTATTAATCCAACATGCAGATACTTTAGCTAACTATAATGTCATACTAATTGGACCTGGTCTTGGAATTAATGAATTTAGTACACTATTAGTCAGTCAAGTCATTCAGGAAGCTACACCAGAACAAGTCTTAATTATGGATGCTAGCGCTATTCGAATATGGGCAGAGCTAGATTTTCCTACCATCAATAGTCAAGTTGTTTTCACACCACATTTAGGTGAATTTTCAGCTATTTCAAGTATTGAAATTGAGCAGATTACCTTAGAAAATAGTCGTTTATTCCTTGAAGAAAAAGCTCCACATGGTATTTTAGTCTTAAAAAGTCACGAGACTAAGATTGTGACTAGCGTTGACTGTTGGCGTAATACTCTGGGGAATCCTGGAATGGCCATTGGTGGCACAGGCGATGTTTTAGCAGGTATGATTGCTGGATTCACACCACAAACTAATTCGCTACTTGATGCTGTTAAATCAGCCGTCTATACTCATAGTTACATTGGTGACCTAATTGCATGCAAGGAACACATTGTCTTACCAAGTCGTTTAATCGAAAAAATTCCAGAAACCATGTATACCCTATTCCATTAAGCAGTATTTTGTAGCTCGTAAATAATAAGTGCATTATAAAATATCTTTTGCTTATAGAAATTTGAGAACTTCTTTACCAATACATATCAATAAAGCCACTAAATAAGTCAGTCTGCTACTTTGGAACTTATCTAGTGGTATTTTATTTTCTTATAATAATGTATATTGGGTTTTGTCGCTGTTAGTTTTATTGCAAAATCACATTTTACAATCGTTTTACTTCTAGTTAGTTTTTTCCATATCACGATTTCTGTCGTTTTCTAGCTTGTTTCTTCTATATAAACGTTTATAACTGATTACGCCAATTAATTAATTCTTTGATGTGTCTTTCTTCAATATAGCCTTCCTCAGTCGCCACCTCTATCAAACGATCATAATGCCCCAATGTATGATACCCTATCCCTTCATGTTGAAAGGCATCTTTAGCTTTTGTTAATTCATATGAAAAAATAGCTACTACACCTAACACCTCGGCACCCACCGCTTCTAAGGCTTTGACGACTTTAATAGAAGATAATCCTGTTGATATCAAATCCTCCACAACAACTACCTTTTGACCAGGGGAAATCACGCCTTCAATCTGATTCGTCTTTCCATGCTTTTTAGCACTACTACGCACATAAGTCATCGGCAAATCTAATAATTCACTCACCCAAGCTGCATGAGGAATCCCCGCCGTAGCTGTACCCGCAATCATTTCCACATCCGGATACTGTTCTTTAATTAAAGTTGCCAATTGACTGGCAATCTGACGACGAATGGTAGGATAACTCATGGTCAAACGATTATCGCAATAGATGGGTGACTTAATCCCTGATGTCCATGTAAAGTAATTTTCCGGGCTCAAGGCCACCGCTTTAATAGCTAACAAATCTTTTTCAATCATGTTATTTACCTTCTTCCCAATTTAGTAAGATGTCTTGATAGGCTTTCACCGGATCAAGCGCTTTGGTAATCGGTCTACCAACAACAATATGAGTCGCACCATTCATCCGCGCAATTTTTGGTGTCGCAATCCTTTTTTGATCATCAGTCGGATTAGCCAGCATACGAATGCCCGGCGTCACCTTTAAAAAGTCCTTTCCACAAGCTAATTCAATTTGTTTACTTTCTAAGGCTGAACACACCACCCCATCTAAGCCACTCGCTTTAGTTAATTGGGCATAATGCAGTGCTGAATCGGCTAGACTTACCGCTAATTGCTGCTCTTTAACGCCAATAATTGGATTGGTTGAAGTTAATTGTGTCACGGCAATTAATTTGGTAGCTTGGCTTCCTTGCGCTCCTTGTTCCAAACCTTCACGCGCCGCTTGCATCATAACGCTTCCCCCAGCTGCGTGAACATTCACCATCTGCACATCAAATTGAGCCAAACCCTTCATCGCCATTTGAACCGTATTTGGGATATCATGTAATTTCAAATCTAAAAAAATCTGATGCCCCATTGTGCGAATCTTATCTAATAAATGAAAGCCATTCTGGTAAAATAATTCCATCCCGATTTTGACGGATAATGCTTCACCTTGAAACCGATTCAAAAATGCCATCACTTCTTGTTCATTTGGAAAATCTAATGCGATAATTGGTTGTTGATTCATCTTATTCCCCCTTAAATGTTGCTGCTTGCCAAGCAATTTTGCCATCACAAATGGTCATCACTGGCATGCCATATACTTTTTGCCCGCTAAATGGAGTATTTCTTCCTTTTGATTCAAAGCTATCCGGATCAATCACCGATTCCTTCTGCAAATCAATCACCGTTAGATCTGCTAATCCACCCACTTCCAAGCGACCATATGGCAAACTGAATACCTTGGCTGGTTTAATGGTTAGATAATCTACTAATTGTTGCAGTGTCCACCTATTCGTCTTAACAAAGGCTGTATATAATTGAGCAAAAGCTGTCTCTGAACCAACAATGCCAAAACTAGCTTGCGTCATTGAGCATTCTTTTTCTTCGACTGTATGCGGAGCATGATCTGTTACAATCATATCAATTGTACCATCTTCTAAACCGGAAATTAGGGCTTCTCTATCTTCATTGGCACGTAGTTGATGCCTAGGTAGTTGACGCCTGTTTGTTGGTCGCGGAAGATGCGGATGTAGTCTTCATATAAGTTTTCTTCGTGGACGGTTTCGAATCGGCCTTGTCCTGCGTGTGATAGTAATCCCATATTAATACCTCCAATTTATATTCTTTAGTTAGTTTCATTCTATCATAAACTGTTAGAGGAATTGGAGTTTGTTATTTTTGTGTCTCTTTAGTTCGTATGAATACCCTTTCTACGTCGCCTATATTTGCTAGTTTTTGCGCTATTTTTTATGTTTAGCTTTTTTCACCCTTGTTACTACGCTAATTTTTGTTTGTTTCTTATCCTACAATATTCTGTATGACCTTACTTTCTTTTATTAGACTATCTATTGTTCAAAGGATTACCTGTTGCATCAAAAAAAGAATGACATCACTTTACGCTAGGCCATTCCTTTTTATGTTATATATTTTTTATGCTGCGCCACCTTCGTTATCAGCTTCTCCGCTATTCCATACATGGTGTGCGTAGATTGAGTTGAATAATAAAGCAAATTGTAATGCTGATTGTGATAAGTATACACCTAGTGATGCGACATCATTGTGTCCTGTTAGCATTTGAACGGTTAGGATTGTCCAGTAGATGACGTTTGCGATATTTACTACAATCCACAGTGACCAGTTTTCTTTATATTTCAAGATGTATAGCCCTTGTGCAATTAAACTTACCACGAAATTAATTGAGTCAAAATATGGTAGTTGTCCATTTAAACGAGCTAAAATGAACCAACCAATTCCCCATGCGATAAATGCCCCACCAAATACAAGTTTTCTAGTCTCTTTGCTGAAAGAATGTGTGGCTTCATCTTTTCCCCACATGAACCATCCAATTGGTTGCGAGATTACGTAAATAATATCCATTGCAAATGAGCCGTATGCATGACTAATCCAGGCAATATAGGTCATTGCTAAACATTGTACAATCCCAAATAAAAATGAAATCTTACGCCCCTTCATTCCATAAACTAAACATAACACCCCACATAATCCTGAGACCATCCCAATAATACTGTCTGGTGCAATTACAAACACAACAACTTGTAATAATAATAATAACGATACATAAATCACTTCAAATTTCTTCCAGTTTGTGAATAATTGACTATATAGCCAAGAGTGTTTTGTGGTTTCCATCATCATTCTCCTTATATCTTTTATTTGTATTAGTCAGCTAAAATATCAAGCGCTAAGTTTAATGTTGCTTTTTCTCCGGATGCTACATTGCTTTCACCTTGTACTAAATCATTAACCCCTTCTGATAGGTCTTCTTGATATAAGACAACATTATTTAAAATAGACATAGCTTCCATACCTCTTTGTCGAGCAATAACAAGTAAAGCACCTGATTCCATGTCTGCTCCGATAATACCTTTTTTAGACCAAAATTCTTCTACTTCTGCATTATTATCCATATAAAATCCATCATGTGATCTTACAATGCCATAATTAGCGGTTGGTGCGTATTTTTTAGCTTTAAGCAATAAATTAATAGCAGGTACGGCTGGATATGCTTTTGGTACATAATTTTTAGTTAGTCCATCATCGCGTACTACGCCTTCTGCAATAATCATTTCACCTAAATCAATTCCTTTTTGCATTGCGCCTGCTGATCCTACGCGAATAATCCGTTTGACACCTATATTTTTTAGTTCCTCTACGCCAATTGCGGTAGATGGTGCTCCAATACCGGTAGATATCACTAATATTTTTTTACCTTTATATCGCCCAGTTATTGAGCGAAATTCTCGGTTATACGCTAATTCTTCTACTTCTTGTAATAATGGTGTTGCTGCATCAATTCGAGCAGGGTCGCCAACGATAATTGCATCTTCTACATTGATTTCTGATGTTAATTGAATATGTGGTTGTTTATCTTCCATTTGTAACTACCTCGCCTTCATAAAATATTGTTAAGCTTTTCAAGGTTAATGATTTCAATCGCTATTTTCCCAACTTTTATAATGCCTAATTCTTCAAGTTGCTTCAAAATACGATTCAAATTACGATAAGATGTATCCACTTCATCTAAGATATCCGCCCGTGTTACTTGCTTATTTTTCGAATGATACGATAATAAACAAGCACAAATTTGCTCACGTGCTGATTGTAAGCTATAGCGCTGTGTTCGTTTGGTCAGATGATATAATTGATCACATAGATTCGTAATAAATTTTGTGCTCAATTGTTGGTCGCTATTCAGCCACTTAACAAATTCTCGATTATGCAATCGTAATAGTGTTACATCTGTTGTATTAATTAAAGATGCGCTATATGGTCTATTGATAATCGCTTCTTGTTCACCAATAAAATTCCCTCTTCGATAAATATCCAACACTACTTGATTCCCTTTTTCTGACAGTAAATATACTTTTACTATGCCCGTTAACACAATGTATGTATAGTTATATTGACAGTCTTGATATAAATTAAATTTTTCTTTTTCAAATTCAACAATCTCTATTTGGGATAAAATCTCTAAAGGACATGATGATAATATCTCTTTTATTTCTGGATATTTTTCTATCTCTTTTACCATATTTTGTAATAACATTTATAATCAACCTTTCATATATCATTATAATTAGAAGAAAAAACAAATTCAAAGACACCTGTCCTGTATCTATTCATTATTTCTGCCAATTTATTAATTTTTCATCATTTTTATAGACACTTGTCCAAATACAAGAATGCGCTATCATTTTATCAGTTAGATTATACACTATCCTTGTGAACTACACACTAAGCTAAAGCTTAGGTGCTTCTTGTTTCGTCCTCTCCTGCGTTTCCTAATCTAATGGATTATTCCTCCGTCTTACAAAAAGTCCACAAGCGTATAAGTTTGGGTAGTTCCTACCCTACTATAACCTATTTTTTATTATGCACTCATGAGGATTCTAAGTCCTTCGTTTTTTATATTCAGTGCAGCATTTATATCTCTATCTAACTCAAGACCACATTCACAACAATATGTTCTATCAGTTAGGTTGAGATGTTTTCTATTGCCACAATGGCTACAAATTTG
>NZ_FOGF01000016.1 GCF_900111135.1 Granulicatella balaenopterae
CGATTTTATTATAGGGCATCAGATGCTTTTTGTGTATAAAAAAATAAATGATGCCATTGAAGAATTTCTTCAACAACATCATTTATTGTAGAACCAAAATTATTTATCCCTTTACAATGCGAATGTATGTTCGTATAATAGAGATGTAAACAAACAAGTATTGGAGGAATTATAGATGAATAACTATCAAGATCGTGGGATGAAGAAGTGGCAAGGATTCTTTTTATCTGAGCATAGTGAACAATTAGCTGAAAAAGAAGAGCCATTAGTAGTCCTAGAAGAGCAAAGTGATGATGAGAAGAGTCGCTATATATATGATGCTTGGCGTAAGAATTTACCGATTTTGGTGCAATTGCGGATGCGTTCGGTGGGTGGTGATGTCTATCAATTTCATGGGAAGGTAGAAGGCTTATTGGATGATCGGATTGTCTTTCAAAAGGATGGGCGTTGGAAGTCTTATCAATTAGCAAGTATTGAGGCCGTTCGTGTCCAAGCTAGTCAGCCGTGGTTTGTCGATTAATGGATTATAAAGAGTATCCCAAGCGTGATATTATGTGTATTGATTGTAAGTCGTTTTTTGCATCTGTCGAGTCGGTGAAGCTGGGGCTGAATCCTTTGACGTCTTATCTTTGTGTGGTGAGTCATGCGGATAGAAAGGGTGGTTTGGTGTTGGCGTCAACTCCTAAGATGAAGAGTGAGTATGGCATTAAGACGGGGAGCCGTATGTTTCAAGTTCCAAAGTATGATAAGAGGATTAAGATTGTGCCACCTCGTATGGGGTTGTATCTGAAGGTGAATGGCTTGATTAATGAGGTGTTCAAAAAGTATACGAGTGATGAGTATTGGTATCCGTATTCGATTGATGAGAGCTTTATTGATGTGAGTGGTAGTCATAAATTGTTTGGTAGTAATGAAGAGATTGCCAAAAAGATTCAACAAGAAGTCTGGCAGAAGTATAAAATTCCTTTATGTATCGGGATTGGGGATAATCCTTTGTTGGCGAAGTTATGTCTTGATAATGAAGCTAAGAATTATCCGCCCTATATTGCGACTTGGCATTATCAAGATGTGCCAGAAAAGTTATGGCAGATTAGACCGATTACTAATATGTGGGGCATTGGTAAGAAGACGGCTCAACGTTTGGAACGCCTAGGAATCACTAGTGTTAAGCAATTAGCTAATGCCAATCCAGAAGTTTTAAAGCGTCAATTTGGCGTGATGGGTCTGGAATTGTATCATCATGCGAATGGCATTGATCAGTCGATTTTATCGAAGCGTGAGGCGCCTAAAGAGAAGAGTTATGGTTTGAGTCAGGTGTTGCCCCATGATTATCTGGAAGCCTCTCAAGTTAAGGTGATTATTCACGAGATGGCTGGGCAGTTAGCTAAAAGGTTAAGGAAGCATCAGGTAGAGACGCGGTGTATTCATTTAATGATTGGCTATAGTCGTGATATTGTCGAAAAGGGATTTTCCCATCAGATGACGATTTATAAGACCAATCAATCGAGTGTTTTAGAGGCGTATTTCACAGAATTATTCGAGAAGTACTACCAAGGCCAGCCTGTGCGAACCGTTGCTTTAACAGCAGGTAAGTTAGTCCCTAAAGAGAGTCTGCAGTTGAATCTCTTTGAAGCACCCCAAAAGCAAATCCAGCAAGATGACCTCGATAAGATTGTCGACAAAATTCAAGCACGTTACGGTATTACTAGTCTCATTCACGCCAGTAGTCTAACAAAGGGTGCGACGGCTATTGAGCGGGCTAATTTACTAGGTGGACATAGACGATAATGCTAGTTCAATAAGTACTTACAAATTAGGTGGCCATAAACGTTAATGCTAGTTCAATAAGAGCTTACAAGCAGTGACACAATAGTTTTTCGAGACAAGATACTTGCAAATACTATAGAAGATGGCATAATCAAACTAAGTAAAAGGACTGATGGAAGAGAATAGTGAGAAGTTAGTGATAATATTGGAGGAAAAAAAGTGCAAAGAATATTAGTCGTCATTGATATGCAAGTGGATTTTGTTAGTGGATCATTAGGCTCAAAAGAAGCTTTAGGAATTATTGAGCAGGTTACAGAAAAGATTCAATCATATCCTAAAGAACAAGTCTATGCGACACGTGATACGCATGGACCAGACTATCTTTCAACGATGGAAGGGCAAAAGCTCCCCATTATTCATTGTCAAAAAGATACGAAGGGCTGGGAGATTTATCAGTCATTAGCAGATTTAGTATTACAGCAGCATATTTTTGATAAGCAGACATTTGGATCCGTTCGTTTGGCACAATATATGCAAGAATTAGCTGGTAAAGAGCCAATTGAACTAGAATTAGTTGGTTTGTGTACTGATATTTGTGTAGTGTCTAATGCTTTACTATTAAAAGCGTATTTACCCAATACTAAGATAATCGTCGATGCTAGTTGTTGTGCCGGATCAACGCCCGAAAAGCATCAAGCAGCCTTAGATACGATGCGCTCTTGCCAGATTGATATTATTGGATAGAGAGTTTTTTAGGTGAGATAAGTTCATTCATGGTGGCTAGGGAATGATTGTTACACGAATTAGAGCTGATTTTTTTGCAAAATATGATAAAGTGTGGCATGATATGGATAAGTTTTTTATAAGGATTGTAAAAGCTAATAAATAGATAGAAGAGGTGTATTGTTGATGGGGTGTTTATTGGTATAACAGGCAATAAAAAATTGTCGATAATAGGAGAAGATGAACGGCAGATATCATATACGTCGAATGATATTGTTCACATTATTCAGAATAGAGATGCATCACCGATTATTATTCCAATTGGTTCGCCAACGAATGCAAGAGAATATATCAATCGTGTGGATGGACTTTTGGTAACGGGTGGGCAAGATGTTAGTGCACACTTATATGGTGAAAAAGAAGTGCAGATGGATTCAGATAGTTGTTATCAGCGTGATTTATTTGAGATTGCTTTGATTCGTGAAGCATATCGTCAAAATAAGCCGATTTTAGCGATATGTCGGGGGATGCAGATTGTGAATGTTGCTTTTGGAGGGACATTATATCAAGAGCTTGATGCTCCTGATGCGACGGTTATTCATCGTCAGAAGTTTGATTTGACTCAGGTTAGTCATTCAGTTACTATTAATCCAACTAGTGAATTATTTCAAATTCTGAATCAAACAAGCCAATTACAGGTGAATTCATATCATCATCAAGCAGTAAAAGACTTAGCGACACCATTCAAAGCAAGCGCCTGGGCAAGTGATGGGACAATTGAAGCCTTTGAAGCTATCGAAAGTCGTATTAATATCATTGGTATTCAATGGCATCCAGAATTCCTGCTACAAACAGAGCCATTAATGAATAATATTTTTACTGATTTTATTGCAAATGTTCAAAAGTATAAGCTATATTTAGAAGAATCGGAAGTTATTTAGGATGGATAGCAGGAATCCTCGGTAATGTATTAATAGATAGTTTAGTAAGAAGAAAGCTAATTTAGTTCTAATGGAGGGCTAGATTAGTTTTTTTTTGTTTCTTAATACAAAACTTTGCGAGATGATGTATAATAATGAAGTATAGATAAAATTAGTATATAAATAAAAAATAAATAGATAAAAGAGGGCTAGATAAAGATGATAATAATGATTATGAGTATAGTACTGCCAACATTAATCGTCATGTTAGCAGACTATTACTTTTTTAAAGATAATAAAAAAGGGAAATTAGGTTATATCAAAAACTTTTTCTTATATGGAATTGTTAGTAATGTTTATGTATTAGCTTTTTTTAGATATGGTATGAACTTTAGGCAAGTGATTTCACCGAGTACGTTTGGCTCAGTGGGCTTTGTGCTTTGTTATATATTATTAACAGTGGCGGTTGGGGCTTTATTAGTCGTGATTGAATATGGTGTGTTCCAAAAATATTGGCGCGAGAGATTAACTAGTAAAACTCAACATAAGAAGAGTTTGATTTTTTATGTGGTTGCGGTGCTAGTGTATATTCTTGGTTTGGTGGGTATCTTTATGACGGATTGGTTCTTGCAAGAAGTTGAAGGTGTCACTTCAGAACAGATTTTGTTTAATTTGATTTCGCCAGTGGATGGAGCAAGTGGTACAGATGTCTCCTATAGTATTATGAATGATATTGCTTTGCCTGTCTTAGTATTGACGGTGACGGGTGTATTAATCTTAATGATAGCAAGATTTATTCCTAGAAAAAATGTAACAGCCAAGTATTCATTACGTCATGCGATTCAACTTGTTGCTAGTATGGTGATGCTTGGAGTGGGTATCTGGGGGATGAAGTATTGCTTAGTGACCTTGCAATTGAATGAGATATACTATGCGCAAAATGTAGAGTCAGAATTTATTGAGGAGCATTATGTCTCTCCTAAAGAGCTAGATTTGCAGTTCCCAACGAAAAAACGTAATTTAATTCATATTTATTTGGAATCGGTGGAGACATCTTACTTATCGAAGGAATTAGGCGGCTATATGGATGAAAACTTAATGCCAGAATTAACCGAGCTAGCCAAAGAAGGGGTTAACTTTTCTCATAGTGATAAAATGGGTGGCCCACATCAAACATATGGTTCATCATGGTCAATGGCATCAATGGTGAATATGACATCTGGTTTACCGCTTAAGTTCTCAATGCAATTGAATCAAGCGAATATGGGGAAAGACTTTTATCCTGGGGCGATTACTTTGGGAGATATTTTGGCAAAGGAAGGTTATAATCAGACATTAATGATTGGTTCAAGTGCCGTCTTTGCAGCGGTGGATACGTATTATACGAATCATGGGCACTATAAGTTATTTGATTATAACTACGCAATTAAACAAGGCTTAATTCCAAAAGATTATTATGTTTGGTGGGGCTTTGAAGATGAAAAGCTATATCAATATGCAAAAGAAGAGATTACACGCTTAGCAAGTGAAGGTGAACCATTTAACTTTACGATGGAGAATGGGGATACGCACTTCCCGGATGGCTATTTAGATCCGAAAGCTGAACAAAAATACGACCAACAATATGCGAATGTGATTGCTTATAGTTCAAAAGAAGTAGCCAAATTAGTACGTTGGATTCAAGAACAACCCTTTTACGACGATACAACGATTATCTTAACGGGGGATCATTTAAGTATGGATAAGCATTTCTTTGAGGATTTTGATCCCAATTATGAAAGAACTATCTTTAATGTTATTTTAAATCCGGCAACAACAACGACTCATAATCATCATCGTGACTATGCGCCATTTGATTTCTATCCAACGATTTTAGCGGCAATGGGGGTTACTATTCCAGGAAATCACTTAGGCTTAGGAACGAATTTATTTTCAAATGAGCCAACTTTAATTGAACAATTTGGTGAAAAAAGATTAAATAATGAATTAAGTGCCAGAAGTGATTATTTTAATAAAGAGATTATCGATGATGGCAAAGAAAAAATCCATCTCTTTGAAGATATGAAAGCAAAGGTTAAAGAATAAAATTTTGCGAGGGGGCTGCGGTCTCTTCGTTTTTTTTAGTATATATAGAAAAAATATATTTATCATATTAAGAGAACCTTTATGCTACACTAAAAGTAGAAAAAAGTAGAATATTTTTTTATATAAATAATTGACAACGTTTTCATGAATCTGTTAGAATACCTCTATATAAAGAATTCATAAACAAGGGAGATGTTAGAATGAAAGCAAACACATACTTAGGACCAGGGGAATTTGGATTAACTGAAAAGCCAAAACCAACTATTGAAAAGCCAACTGATGCAGTCGTACGTTTGGTAAAAACAACTATATGTGGAACAGATTTACATATTTTGGGTGGTCATGTTCCAGCTTGTCAACCAGGAACAACATTAGGACATGAAGGTATTGGGATTGTCGAAGAAGTTGGTTCAGCAGTTAATAACTTTAAGGTGGGAGATAAAGTTATTATTTCTTGTGTGACAGCATGCAATACTTGCTATCATTGTAAGCGTCAATTACCAAGTCACTGTGATGATGGTGGTTGGATTTTGGGACATTTAATTGATGGTACTCAAGCAGAATATGTTCATATTCCAAGAGCTGATGGGAGTTTATATCATGCGCCATCAACAGTCTCAGATGATGCTTTAGTAATGTTATCAGATATTTTACCGACATCATATGAAATCGGTGTGCAACCTTCACACGTTAAGCCTGGTGATACAGTATGTATTGTAGGTGCTGGCCCAATTGGCTTATCAGCATTATTAACTGTTCAATTCTACTCCCCAGCTAAGATTATTATGATTGATTTATCAGAATCACGCTTAGAAGCCGCTAAAAAATTCGGCGCAACGCATACAATCGTGTCAACAGATCTTGAATCAGTAAAAGCACAAATTGATGACATTACTGACGGACACGGCGTTGATATCTCAATGGAATGTGTTGGCTATCCGCAAACATTTGATATCTGCCAAAAAATCATTTCAATTGGTGGTCACATCTCAAACTTAGGTGTTCACGGCAAACCAGTTCAATTTGATTTACAAGATTTATGGATCAAAAATATTACCTTATCAACCGGCTTAGTAAATGCTAATACAACGGAATTATTATTGGATGTATTAGAAAGCGGTAAGATCGATGCAACACAATTAGTAACGCATCATTTCAAATTATCTGAAATTGATAAAGCTTATGAAGTCTTCCAAAATGCCGGCGAAAACAATGCTCTAAAAGTCATTATTGAAAATGATATTACCCAAGTTCACAAATAGACAGTACTAACCAAAAAATAGAATAAAATATCAAAAAGCATTAGGAATGTCACAAAATGGCGTTTCTAATGCTTTTTTAACTTAGTTTTCAGAAACACGATAGGAATAAATCACAAAATTTGATGAAAAATAAAGAACATATTATAATGAGAGTAGAATAAAGGACTGAAACCATAAAATAAGGTGTTGAGTGTCCAAAATATGTCTTTCAACTAAAGATATAGTGACAACAAGAGTGGTATTTATTGCTAAAAATTTAATAAAAATATATAATAGTAAGATGAGTCACTTGTAGTTAGGGAGGAATATATATGAAAAAGGTACTTTTAATTTTCGGAACACGACCAGAAGCAATCAAAATGTGTCCGTTAGTTAACGAATTAAAAGGGAGAAAAGGGTTTGAAACAACAGTCTGTGTGACTGGTCAACATAAGGAGATGTTGGAACAAGTTTTGACAGTTTTTGATGTAAAACCAGATTACAACTTAGCTATTATGACTAAAAATCAAACATTAGAAGGAGTTACTGCTAAAATATTGAACCTCTTAGGTGAAGTTTTGGATGAAGTTAAGCCAGATGTTATTTTAGTGCATGGTGATACGACAACATCATTTGTAGCAGCCTTGGCAGGATTTTATCGTCAAATTCCAATCGGTCATGTAGAGGCAGGGTTGCGTACGCATGATATTTATTCACCGTTTCCGGAAGAGTTTAATCGTCAGGCAGTCGGCTTAGTGGCGAAGTATCATTTTGCGCCTACAGAAGAGTCAGCAGAGAATTTAATAGCAGAAGGAAAGAATAAGGATAATATTTATGTGACGGGGAATACGGTGGTTGATGCGATTAAGATAACGATTTCTAAAGAGCATTCACATGAGGCAATTGAGTGGGCGAAGGATTCAAGATTAATCTTATTGACAGCTCATCGTCGTGAAAGTATTGGAGAGCCGATGCGTCATATGTTTAGAGCGATTAAGCGAGTGATTGAAGAGCATCCAGATTGTAAGGTCGTCTATCCTATTCATATGAATCCAGTTGTTAGACAGATTGCTGCAGAAGAATTCGCTGGGGTGGATCGTATTCGTTTGATTGAGCCATTAGATGTAGTAGATTTCCATCATTTTATGGATCAGAGTTATCTAATTTTAACGGATAGCGGTGGTATTCAAGAAGAAGCATGTTCTATTGGGAAGCCGGTTCTTGTGATGCGTGATAAGACAGAGCGCAGTGAAGGCGTTAAATCAGGCAGTCTGAAGTTAGTTGGTACTGATGAAGAGCGTATCTACCATGAGATGAAGGAATTACTAGAAAATCCAGAAGAATATCAGAGAATGCATCATGCTAAGAATCCATATGGGGATGGCTTTGCGTCGAAGTATATTGCGGATATTTTGGAGGCTAACCTATAATGAAACGACAAGTATATTATCCAAGAACTTATAGACGCTTGAAGAATAATTATATTAAAAGCGGACTATATTTATTGGTAACGGTATTTATTCCATTATATTATCTATATCGAAATATCGGAACATTTACCAATTTTGTATCAAATACTGTGATTGGTGCATTGAATCAGGTGCTACCATCAGCCTCACCAAGCATTCATGAGACGACATTTTCATTTATGGGGCTAATTTCTTATGTGGACTTAAAAGCTTCTGTAATATCGCCTTATTATTTAGAAGTGCAAATTATTGCGACTATTTTAATTTTAATTATTTGCGTAACAGGTAGAAGGCATAATGTTCCATTTTTTATGTTTTGTTTTTTTGAGGGATTAGGTTTTTTAATTAATTGTATTTATTTTTATTTTAAGGCTGCTGATTTTCCATATTCGATTAATGATTTTTCACAATTATATATGAAGCAGCAATTAGGTATTTGGATTGCCTTTATTATCATTTATGGTGTTACAACGGCATTTATTGGTGAAAAAGGATATCGTTATAAGTTATTATCAACATTTTTATTAGGGGGCTATTCTTTTGTATTTGGAGTAGTGCGTTATATAGTCTTTTTATATGTTTTATCGAAATATTCAACTGTGTATATGTATTTCATGTTTTTCACTTTAGGACCATTATTTGACTTTTTATATTTAGTAGAATTTTATGGGATTTTGATTAACAAATTAATTAAGATATATGATGGAAGTGAAGGAGAGAATCAATGGGAGTGGTATTAAGTATATTAAAAGGATATATGGTAGTGTTAATGGTATTATTAATTGCCTATACATTTAGACACTATATATTCTCATTTAACCGTCTATTGTCAAGACAGAAGATGTATTATCAAGATATTATGACAAGTGAACCAAAGCGTATTTCAATCTTAATTCCTATGTATAATGAAGAATTAGTATTGCATAATTGTTTGGATTCTTTATTAGAATGTGATTATGATCAAGATTATATGGAGATTATTCCAATTAATGATAATTCAAGTGATAGAACCAAGGAATTACTAGACAAATATGCAGCGGAGTATGATTTTATTAAGCCATTACACCGCAATAGTCCCAACCGAGGCAAACCAGCTGGATTAAATGATGCGATGGAATTGGCGACAGGTGAGATTATTTTAGTATTTGATGCGGATTATCGTCCAGCAAAAGATATTTTAAGACAATTAACGGTTGCCTTTGAAGATCCACATGTTGGAGCTGTTATGGGGCGAGTGATTCCTTATAATACAGGGAAGAACTTATTAACTCGCTTATTGAATATTGAGCGTAGTGGTGGGTATCAAGTTGACCAACAAGCACGTTATAATTTGAATTTAGTACCACAATATGGCGGGACTGTAGGTGGTTTTCGTAAGGATGTTATGTTAGAATTAGGTGGGTTTAATACGGATGTTTTGGCAGAAGATACGGAATTAACCTTACGTTTGTTTACGAATGGGTATCGTGTGATTTATGCCAATTCAGCCGAATGTTATGAAGAATCACCTGAAACTTATACCGTACGTGCTAAGCAGATTCGTCGTTGGGCACGTGGACATAATCAAGTATTGTTTAGATATTTCTTTAAGACCTTACGGAATCCATCAATGAATTTCCTAGAAAAAATCGATGCAATGATGTTGTTATTGATTTATACAATGCCATTATTATTATTAATTGGAAAAATTGATTCGATTATTTTATTCTTTGCAGGTAGTATGAATTTATTTTCAGCGTGGTGGGTTATTTTATTCTTAGGAGTGTATTCTTCATTTGGTAATTTTGCGCCATTCTTCCAAATAGGGACCGCCTTATTGTTAGATGGTTTATGGGGCGAAATTTTATTATTACCAATGTTAATTTTTAATTTTTATTTTTATATGTGGCATATTAGTATGGGAGTTATTGATGCGATTGTCGATGCTTTTACCAAACGTACGGTAAAATGGGCTAAGACGCAACGTTTCCTTGATGAAAAGAAAGATGAGCCTACGCTTGAAACTGATAAATCGACTAAAGAAAACTCCAATAAAGGGGGAAGAAGCTAGTGGATTTAATCTATTTATATGCAGCAATCTTTTTTTGCATGTTAAGTTTACCAGTGGGGATTGCATTTTTATACCATGTGAAAAAGCCAGCTGAACCAATGTATATCAATCAAAATAAAACAAGAGATCCGCGTTTTTTTGCGAATAACTTCAATAAAATGATTGATAATGCAGTGATTAATTGTGAAAAAAGTAAGATTACAATAAATGGTAAAGAAGAAAAATTTATCAATAGTGATACTGATAGTAATTTTTCTAATAGTGTCGATCGCTTAGTATTGGCCTTTGATAAAGATTTGTTGGTACCAAGTAATGTTACAACTTTAAAAAAAGCCGTCTATGCTAAAAAGAATATTATGATTTGTGATTCTGAAGTAGTTTGTGACACAATGTATGCACAAGAAAGTATTTATTTAAAAAAGCCTGTTATTGTTGATGGATGGGTTGATGCAAAAGAACATTTAGTTGCAACGGATGGCTGTGATTTAGGTAAAAGTGCTAGTTCACAACACAAGATTACCTTAACAGGTCGTGTAGAGTTTAGAAGACTGTATGCGCCTAGTATCCATTGTGGTGAAGGTTTAGAAGATTGTTTGTTTGATTTTAAGAGTATTGTGACAAAAGAAGACTATATCTCCAAATCAAGTATAACACTCAAAAAAAATACCAAATTCATAGGCGATATTCGCTCATATAAAGATATCGTAATTGAAGATAATACGATTATGAAGGGGAATGTCTTTGCAGATGGCAATATTACAATTGGGAAAAACTGTCTCATTTATGGTACAATCTTTTCACAAGAATCAATCGAAATCGGTGAAGGAAGTATTATTGGACAAAGCGGCGCAATTCGTTCAGTAATCGCTCGTGGTACAGTAATCTTAAACCCTAATTGCATAATTTATGGATATATTAGTTGTGAAAAAGGTGGTTGTAAAAAGGGGTAACGAAAGAATGAATGAAAAAAAAATAGAAGAATGTATTAATTATTTATCAAATATAAGAAAAGAAAAAGGCATAGAAAAGCTAGAAATTGAGAAATATATCAAAAAAGATTTGGAAACGATTGAATATGACGGCTATCTCTTACGCTTAGATATTGATAACCTTCGTGGTATTAATGCAGCTCGTGGGAATTCACATGGCGATGTCTTAATTGAATATACTCATCAATGTATTAGTCATGTATTAGATCCACAACAAAAAGTCTATTGTTTAAGTGGTGGTGAATTTATTATTATTAGTCCTAAAGACAATATGTGTTCAGCTGAAACTTTATATAAAAAGATTCAACAAGAGATTACGAATTTAATTATTAAACATGAATATTGTTTTTCATTTTCAGTTTGTGGCGGGATATTTTATGTTGATGGAACAGAAATTACTTTTGATGAAATTTTAAAATGTTCTGAATTCACTCTTGAAACTGCTAAAAAGAAAGGACCAAATGAATATTATTCTTTTTGTATTAAGGATTATTATGAAAGAGTTAGTAATCATCACTTAAAATTAATGCTACAAAAAGCAGTAAATGATGATTTTGATGGCTTTATAGTTAATTTTCAACCAATTGCAAATCATGAAGGACAGATTAGAGCAGCTGAAGCTTTATTACGTTTTCAAAAGGATGATGTCACGATTAATCCTGGTTTATTAATTGATTTATTAGAAGAAACAGGTTTAATTATTCTGGTTGGAAGATGGACATTAAAAAAAGCCTTAGAATTTTGCAATCATGTACGGATTTTTGATCCAAAATTTGTTATTTCGGTCAATATGTCGTACATTGAAGCTAGTGATTATACAAGATTAGATTATATTTTAGAGACATTAGAAGAATTTGAAGTACCAGCAGGTAATTTAAGTATCGAATTAACAGAAAGTGGTTTGTTAGAAACAGATAAAAATATTCAACATTTATGGCAGGGGTTAAAAAAAGCTGGGGTATTCATTAGTTTAGATGATTTCGGTACAGGATTTTCCAATTTCCATTATATTGAAGACATCAAGCCAGATTTGCTGAAAGTTGATTATATTATTACTCAACAAGCAATGCAAAGTGAACGCCATTTTAAGATTTTAGAAGCGATTAACAGTGTTGTACAACATTTAGATTTAAAGCTTTGCGTTGAAGGTATTGAAGATAGAGAGGTGTTTGATAAAATGAAGAAACTAGGCGCCTCATTTTACCAAGGATATCATTTTAGTAAACCGTGTACTTCTGATGAATTTATCAATAAATTTTTTGCTATTAATATGGAAGAGGAGGAAAACCAATGTCCCAAGAACAACTAACACATGAATTAACATTTGAAGAATTAAAGAATACTATTACATCATTGAGAAGGATATTTGATATCGTACGTGTGGTAGATGCAAGCTTAACGATTCAATATGAATTAAATGAAGAAGGCCAATTAGTTCCTGATGAGTATCGCTGTTATGCGGTATGGGAAAAAGATCATCGTTGTGAGAATTGTATTTCAGCTAAAAGTTTAGCTACTAAGAGAACAACTAGCAAGTTTGAATTTATTCATCGTGACGTATTTTTTGTTATGTCACAGTATATTAAGTACCGTGGTGAAGAATATGTCATTGAATTAGTGAAGGAGATTCATGATGATGTCTTATTTGATGCATATGGTAAGGATGGCTTTGTAGATTTAATGAATCAGTTTAATGATAAAATTTATAAAGATGAATTAACTGGTGCTTATAATCGCCGTTACTTCAATGAGCAACATCTTAAAATTGCTCGTGATGCAGCCGTTGTTATGATTGATATTGATAAGTTTAAGACATTGAATGATACATTTGGACATACAGCAGGAGATATGGCATTACAAGCTTTAGTATCTTGCATTCAGTCTAATATTCGTGGAACAGACCGCCTTATTCGTATGGGAGGCGATGAATTTGTCTTAGTATTAGAAAATATTCCAATTCATATTCTTGAAGAAAAGTTAACACAAATTAAAGAAGATGCTAGTTATATTCGCTTTGAAGAATATCCAGAGCTAAAAATGACAATCAGTTTAGGTGCAGTAGCGACTCCAGGAGATATCCGTGAATCATTAGTATTAGCCGATGATATGTTATATATTGCCAAAGAACAGCGTGATACTGTTAAAATTTATGAAAAGCATCAAAAAGAAATAAGAGAATAAAAGAGTAGGTTCCAATGTGGGGCCTATTTTTTTTGAGATAGGGCAAGTGGTGGATTTAAAGTTAGTGCCAAGAAACCTCCGAAACTTTAGCTTAGTGTGTAGTTTCCATGAATGCATAGTGCTGCATAATGCAGATAGGTTTCCTATCTAAAATAGATTCTCCATTGAAGATATGAGATATCATAGAAGCTAAAAAAGAGGGTATCCCCCCTTTAAATTATTGTTTGAATTGTTTTTCCAATATGCTACATAACATGAAGTGATACTGAGATAGCGCTTCTTCTTGATAGATTTTTTCTTTAATGAATAGACTAAAAGCGAGCGTATGATAATCCAATAAATGTTGGATAAGTATTGCTGACTGCGCTTGATGATGGTGATGTTCATTTTTATAGCAGTAGTCAAGAATCTCTAAACAATAGTGCTGAAATGACGTTCTAAAAGCATTTTGCCCATCAATTTCAAAAGCTTTTTGATAGAAAACTTTTTGCTCATCTAAATACTGTAAAAGAATCGCTAACACCTCTTGCCAAGCGACTGGTTTAGCTTTTTTTGCGAAAATCTCTTCTAATTCAGAAATAAAAATCCATTCAACGACTTGGTATTTATCCAAAAAATGATTATAAAAAGTTTGTCGTCTTACACCAGCATGTTGAGCAATATCTTCAGTAGTAATTTTTTTGAAGTCTTTGCTTAACAACAATTGTTTAAGTGAATGGGCGATTTTCATTTTTGTGATCATTGTTTTTTTCATTTTATCCCTCCGTAAAAAGCATTATACATGAAGAGAAATTGTTTTCACACGTATTTTAATCGCTTAAAGGTAAAATTTGGAATTTCTTCACATTTAGTACTAAAAGTTATCTAATAAAATGATTGTGAGATGGACTATAAAAAGTAATGGGTACAATCTATACATGGCAATATAATCATATCAGGCACTCTACTAGGCGAGTATTTCGCTGGGTGGTTTTGTTTATAATAAATAATACCAGCCTTATATGCCACCACAAAGCGTATTTAGTGTAGAAGTTTTTTGAGATTGGTAATAGGGGATTGTATTCTGTAGGGTATCAGTGCTATGATTATGCTGTAAGGGTTTTCTATAGGAAGGTGGAATTTTTATGGATAAAAGTAGTAAAATATCAGATAAAGATATATCAGAAAAATCAATCATTATAAGCGATAGCGAGCAAGAAGCAATCGACTCATCACAGCAATTGCGCTTATTGAACTATCAATTAGCTTCAGCAAAGTATTATCATCAAGTGAATCAATTAAGTGAGGTCTGCCAAGCATTAACCCAGCTCGCCAAGGATATCCAACTATTAGAGACAACAAAAGATTATGCTCAAGCGACCATTATTATGGAAGATTGTCTCTATCTTAAACAAGAACTCCTTCAACTAACAAAAGAACTGCAACAAATAGAGAAAGAGTTAACAGAAGAGCCACTGCATGAAGAAATGTCTGCTAACTTATTAGTCAAAAAACAAACACTTATCACTACCTATCAAGAAAAAGAACAGCAAATCCAACAACAATTGCAAGAGCCAATGCTTATCAACTGCAAACCAAATTATCAAAAAATCATACAAGAAGATAATTATTCAGCCGATAAACAACATAAAGCCCGTCAAGAAGTTGCTATGTTTGGGACTTACCTAAGTGAATATCTGGAAAAGACTGCTAAACTAAATAAAGAAAAAGTGCAACACTTAACCACATTAAACAATATTAAAGAAGAGATACAAGCAACTGGACACCAAAGAGCCATCGAAAAAGACTTACTGGTGAATTTGCCATATGAACAACAAATTGACTACTATACAAAGGAACGCATAAAGCTAACGATAAACAAACAGTAGTGTATAGATAAATGTGAAAAAATAGAGAGTTGCCACGTGTACCAATCCCCATCATTATGTGAAAGAACTTTCACCGATGAGGTATTTAAAAATAGTGCCAAGAAATCTCTGAAGCTTTAGCTTAGTGTGTAGTTCACCCATTTGGGTATCCAATTCTGGCAATTTCAATCAAAATAAATTATGCTATAGAAGATAAAGCCTAGAAAGGATGCTAAACAATGAAAATGATTATTTCTCCAGCTAAAAAGATGAAAGTAGATGAGGATGCGATTCCTTATCGAGATTTGCCACAATTTTTAGCCAATACAAAAGAGATAAAAGACTATCTCCAAAGCTTAAGTTATCAAGAATTAAAAGATTTATGGAATACAAATGATAAGATTACCCAGCAAAATGTTGAACGCTTGAAAGAGATGGACTTAACAAGCCGTTTAACACCGGCAATCTTAGCGTATGAAGGGATTCAATATCAATATATGGCACCGACCGTATTTGACGAGGAGAGTTTTCAATATGTGGAAGATAATGTGAGAGTCTTATCAGCTTTTTACGGCGTTTTAAAACCTTTAGACGGCATTACTCCTTACCGCCTAGAAATGCAAGCCAAAACCAAAATAAACGGCATAAAGGGATTATATCATTATTGGGGTGATAGACTATATCAAGCTATTCGTGATGAATCAGGCATCATTATTAATCTCGCTTCAAAAGAATATTCAAAATGCATCGAAAAATATTTGCAACCAACCGACAAAATGATTACCTGCGTCTTTGCAGAAATGGTTGATGGCACACTAAAACAAAAAGCTACCTATGCCAAAATGGCACGTGGCGAAATGATTCGTTACCTAGCTGAAAACAAAATTGATAGCCTGAAAGGTGTGAAAAACTTCAATTATTTAGGCTACAAATATGATGAAGGGCTTTCAAATCAAGAAAAATATGTTTTTATCAAATAATTCTTGTTGCAAACATTGAATAATCGCTATTGTTTCTTTATAATATAAGAGATGTTTTTGAGGAGGAATTATGGAAAATACAAAATTTTACACAGAATTCAAAGAGGCGGCATTTTCAGATGATGTTGAATTAACGCTAGCAGATTTTGACCATCCCCAAAAAGAATTTCTTGAGTATATAAAGTTTAGCGATAGTGAATATGAGACATATGTAGATACTGATTTATACCAACGCTCATCATGGATTTTATGGGAGTCTTTATGGCGTCCCCTAGTAGAAAATCATGTAGACTTTATTTTCATTCCAGAAGAAGCGGACGATTGGAGTGATATTTTAATGCCATTGGAAGGTATATCATTTCATTCATCAAGAGATTTTTGGATTAAAAATAAAGAACAAAATTTCGAGGTTGATGGTGATGTTTTGGCTTATTTTAGAAAGATTACAGGTATTAAGTTTATTTGTACTACAAAGGGTGTCTATACCATTAAGCGTCATGTTTGGAAAAAGCCAAGTGCAATTTTAACGCCTTGGGAAGAAGTAGATTTATCCATTAAAGTTGATGAGAATGGTATGGAATTATTTTTAGATGATAAGCAAATTGCGACCTTAGTGAAGCCTAATTATCAAAAGATTGATATTATTGATCCAGCTGAGTTATCAAAAGAAGAGGAATTAAAGTTATATACGAATGTGGAAGCAAAAGTAAATGCCATCTTAACTGAATTGCCAGATAAGGTGTTATCTCTGACCTAAAGGGGAAACATAGAGTCTAGTTAATTATAAAGGCTAGCCTTCTATGTTTTTTTAGTAGAGACAATTGATTTGGCTGTGTCAGAACTAGGGGTCAGAACTAGAGCCTATAAAGCTATCATCTTTGTAGTAGGCGAAAGAATTGTCAAAAAATCTATTAAGACTTTGCTTTAGGGGGCTTTGAGAGATGTTTTATGTCTTTTTTGGTAAGGCAATAAGTTTTTTAGACAGTTAATTTGTTTGGTAAGCCGATAGTTTTTGTAAAAAATGTTTTCTGGAATTTTTTTGTCGGAAATTTATCGAGAAATAAAAAAAGTTGACATTACTGTTAGGGGATAGTTTAATATAAAGATGTAGACAATAATAATTCTAAATAAGCTCTAATTATTAAGTCTGCTAGATCATACGAATGCGCAGATCATTGTTAAGTTTCTTTGAGGAGAGAATCTTCATTAATGATAGTAGACTTCACTTATTATAGAGAAGTTATGCTCAAAAGTATGAGCCTATATTTCGTTTTAGCATCGCTCCTTGAATAGCGCTATTCAGGACAAAAGGATTAAGTAATACTGTGGAATATTACTTAATCCTTTTTGCTTTGCTGTTTTTGAGAGGGATACGCTTGATTTGGGGGATAATTTATAATAGAATTTTGGTGGAAAGGTGTCATAATAGTAAGTTCAATAGGATAATATTTTTAAAGTCAGGTCAATCATTGGGGACAAATGGTTGAGATGGCTTAGTTTGTGAGGAATGGAAAATGAGTGGAAAATTATCAGATTATTTATTGTATCAAGTAGAGGATTTATGGCAAGGGTATTTAGAGCATCCATTTATTATTGGGATGGCGACTGGTGAATTAGAGGAGCGTAAGTTTTCATATTATTTATTGCAGGATTATCTTTATTTGAAAGAGTATATTAAGGTGTTTGCTGTGACGCTTTCCAAGGCGGATGATTTTTCGGAGATTAAGTTCTTATTAGATAGTATGAATGATATTTTTGAAGAGACGTTTCGTGTGCATGTGCCCTATATGAAGCGCTTGGGGATAAGTGAGGAAGAGATTCAGTCGGTTCAGCCGCATCCAAGTAATATTAATTATACTAATGATATGCTTTTGGCTGCTCAAAGTGGTGATGTATTGGACGGTTTGGTAGCGATTTTGAGTTGTTCGTGGAGTTATGCGTATATCGCTCGTGAAACACTTAAAATCTATCCAACCGCCATGCAAGATGAACGCTATGGTGAGTGGTTTGAAGGGTATTATTGCTCCGAATATCAACTTGGAAATGAAGAATTAATTCAACACATTAATCAATTAGCGCAAGGCATTACCGCTGAAAAACGTGAAAGATTAGCCACCATCTTTACAAATTGTAGTCAACATGAGATGAACTTTTGGGATATGGCTTGGCAACAAGGATAAAGCAACAACTGCTAAATGAAACCTTCCCTTCAAATAGTAGTACAAAAACTATGAACGAATGAGAGGAATGATCAAATGATTGGAGAAAACTTAGTAAATGTCCGTCACACACACCCATTAATACACAATATCACCAATTATGTAACGGTAAATGATGTAGCCAATGTACTATTAGCAACAGGTGCCAGTCCCATTATGGCGGATGACATGGAAGAGATGGATGATATCGTCTCAATCTGTCAGGCATTAGTGATTAATACCGGTACCTTGAATCAGCGCACCATTGCATCAATGCTTTATGCCGGCAAAAAATCAAATGAATTGCAGCATGTGACCGTATTAGATCCAGTAGGCGTTGGCGCAAGTCGCTTAAGAAGTCGAACAGCTGAAGCATTCGTGCAGGAAGTTCGTTTTGATGCCATTAAAGGAAATATCTCAGAAATCAAATCACTTTTCCTAGGAACGAATAGCACAAGCGGGGTAGATGCCAATAGCGTGGATAGTGTCACCGAAGAGAACAAAATCGAAATGGCCACAATCATTAAAAAAATCGCCCAAGAAATGCAGACCATTATTATTGCAACAGGAGCCATTGATATTGTAGCAGATGCCAATAAAGCGTATCTCATTACAAATGGTCGTCCAGAAATGAGTTATGTAACGGGAACTGGTTGTCAATTAGGAGCCTTAGTAACAGCTTTTATCACAGCCAATCAAGATAATGCTTTAGAAGCAGCTGCTGAAGCCGTTATGATGATGGGAATTGCAGGTGAATTAGCTTGGTCAAGTCAAGCTGGCAATATCACTTATCGCAATCACATGATCGATGAAATCTTTAAAATGACACCCGAAACAATCACTCAATATGCCAATTATGAAGTAATCTAATCAAAGAGGGGTTTCCAAGATAAAGCATTACAGCTTTTATTAGGGAGCTCCTTTTTCCTATATTCTAAGAAGCGCCAAAGATTCACCTAGATGTAAGACGAACTTAATAAACTGGAAACATTTCCGCCTAATCTTCTATCCATGAATATAAAAAATAACACAAACTTTACAATATAAAAAAATAAAAAATTCATGATAAAAAAGCCGTCGTTTTAGCTATTTCCCATAAAATTGTGGTAAACTACTAACAGAAATAAAGAATAAAAAAAGAGGAGGGAACGAATGAAATTAACAGGTGAAGAAAAAAGAAAAGTGTTCGTAAGTTTAATTATCGTAAGCATTTCAATCTTAGTCTATCAAATTTTAAATAATTTAGATGCGATCCACACAGCTATCACCATCAATTACAAGTCAATCTTTATGCCAATTATTGTAGCATTTTTTATGGCGTATATTATGAATCTATTAATGAGTTCTATTGAAAACAAATTCAATCAACAAGAAAAATTAAAAACATTATCACCAGGAGTTAAAAGAGGCTTAAGTCTAAGTTTAACGATATTACTGATTATCATTGGATTAGTTATTCTATTAGCATTTGCGATTCCACAATTTGTGGCTAGTATTAATCAATTAGTGAAAAATATCGATACCTATGTTTCTGAAATACCGAAATTAGTAGATTATTTAACGACAACTTTTGATAAGCAACCATCTCCTGTGATTGTTGAAAAGGTAACTGAAATGGTGAATAGTGCTATTAACTTCTTATCAAGTTATGTCACAATGGTCTTAGCGAAAATGAATACTTGGATTTTTGGGACAGTATCATCTATTTTTAATTTTATTTTAAGTTTTTCATTATCGATTTATATCTTAATTGATAAGGAGAAGTTATTGAATACCTTTAATCGCTTGATTCGCTCAATGACATCGGATAAGCGTTATAATCAAATTATTCGCTTTTTAACGGTATTGAATCAATCATTTGAGAATTTCTTTAGTGGTCAGATTACAGAAGGAATGCTTTTAGCGGTAATTTCCGTTGTGAGTATGTATTTGTTAGGATTTAAGTATTATTTCTTAATTGGGGTGATTATTGGCTTAACGAATATTATTCCGATTATTGGCTCATGGTTAGGTGGGATTGTCGGAGTATTCTTATTATTAATTGTTGATCCGATTCAAGCGGTATGGTTCTTACTATATATTATTATCTTGCAGCAGATTGAAAGTAATATTATCTATCAATATGTTGTAGGCGGTAAAGTCGGACTTTCAGGATTTTGGATGTTTGTAGCAGTTATTGTAGGACAAGGATTAGGTGGTTTGCCAGGGATTATTATTGGTATTCCATTATTTACTACCTTACAAGTTATTGTTGATGAATATATTGATAAACGCTTAGCCAAAAAAGGAATCAATCTAGCATCCAGTCGTCAAATTAAAACAAAACGTCGCCCAAAATTCTATCGCAAACATAGAAATCGCAGACGTAATCGAATACAGGAATAATAAATCGAAGGAATCTCACAATGATGTGGGGTTCTTTTTTTACGGGTAAGAGTACTTTTTTAGAAAAAATAGCAAAATTATTGGCAATTTATGTGTAAATAAGATATACTTTTCGTAATATACTGTTTATTTTATCGGTAGTAATTATTAATGAATTGCTGAATGGATAGCATGATTTGTAAAAAGAGACTACATAAATAAGTCTTCAATCACTATCAAATCAGCAGGAATGATAACTAAAAGAAAGGATTGTTATATTGGATTTAGAAGAAACGAATAATGTAGTGATAGGTTTAAGTAGAGAGCAGGTGGGCGAATGATTTATTTTATTATTGGCACACTTTTATGGGGAACATCATTTATTGCGGGGAAGATTGCTTTTCAAACAATTGATCCGACTTTAGTAGTGATTTTGCGTTTAACAATTGCAAGTATTGTGATGTTACCAGTTACAGGAGCATTTTTAAAAAAAAGACATATGTATCAGATTACGAAAAAGGACTTTTTATTGTTAATTTTACTAGGAATATTAACGTATCCGGCGACATTTATGTTAGAGTTTACCGGGCTTAGTCTGACGTCTGTATCAAGCGCAACAACGATTATTGGGGTAGGGCCGGTTATGGTAGCTTTAATTGGTGCATTATTCTTTAATGAAAAGCCAGCACCTCTTGTTTATGTGCTAGGCTGTGTATCGTTTGTCGGTATTGCTTTGATGGTTGGTAATGCGGATATGGCATCTATTTCATATTTGGGTTGTTTGATTATGTTCTTGTCAACAATTGTAGTAGCATTTTGGGTACATTTATCGACTAAAGTCTTAGGGAAGATTCCGCCAGTTTATTATACGCCATTATGTATTCAATTCGGGACATTATTTGGTGCGCCAATCCTATCAGTATTTGTTAAGACTTGGCATGTTGATGTAACGATTGAAGGTATCGCAGCGATTGTCTACTTATCGATTTTTTGTAGTATTTTAGCGAGTATGTTCTGGAATAAAGGCTTACAAACCTATGATTCAAGTCGTAGTGGTATCTTTTTATCATTAGAGCCGGTATTTAGTTTATTATTTGCAGTTGTTTTGTTACATGAAAAGATTAGTCTTTTATCAGCAGTCGGGGTAGGATTAGTGATTATCTCTGCTACCATCTGTATGGTATTGCCAACGAAGGATTCTGAAAGCGAAGAAGAAGTCGTTGTTGCTTTGGCTGGCGCTGAAATGGATGAATAAATTTTTATAAAAAATATGAAGTATGTAGTCACAAAACTATTTGTTGTGGATAGTTTTCGTGGCTTTTTTATTTGCTAAAAATCTTGATAATGCATCTTTATTTCTTGATGTTTCGAGAATAAATATAGTGATTGTGAAGGGCTCTGAATGTTGTTATGACGGCGTTTTTGGCGTGGTAAGAAGTTTTTGAATTTTAGTTGAATTTAATAGATTTTTTGGTCAAGAAGATGTAAGATGTAGTCGTGAATGCCACAATATTAGTGGAGATAGGGTAGAAAGGAGGGATTGGTAGAGGTCGTCTTATTGGGAGGATTTTTTGCAATGTTGGCATGTTTTTTTGCGAGAGAGGTGTAGGGATGATTTATTTTTTATTAGCTACTTTATTATGGGGGACGTCATTTATTGCAGGGAAGATTGCATTCCAAACGGTGGATCCTACTTTAGCTGTAATGTTTCGGTTATTGATATCAAGTGTGGTACTAATACCATTAACGCTTTCCTTTTTTAAGAAGAAAATCTATCGGCTGAGTAAAAGGGATTTCTTATTGTTAACGGCATTGGGAATCTTGACGTATCCAATGACATTTATGTTAGAATTTTCAGGATTAAGCCTCACATCAGCATCGAGTGCTACAACGATTATTGGATTGGGTCCGATTATGGTGGCATTAATTGGGGCATTATTCTTTAAGGAAAAAGCAAGTCCACTTGTGTATTTATTAGGAATTACGTCTTTTATTGGAGTTGCTTTAATGGTTGGAAATGCCGATCTTGAATCGGTATCTTACTTAGGTTGTTTATTTGTATTTTGTTCCACAATTGTTGTAGCATTTTGGGTACAATTATCGAAAAAAGCCTTAAAGAAGATTCCACCATTATATTACACGCCAATCTGTATTCAATTAGGGACTGTATTTGGATTGCCTGTTTTATCATTATTTGTAAAGAATTGGACAATACTACTATCAACTGAAGGAGTAGCCTCAATTGTTTATCTAGCAGTATTTTGTAGTGTCTTAGCAGGTATCTTTTGGAATAAAGGTTTAGAAGTAACAGACCCAAGTAAAAGTGGTATCTTTTTATCATTAGAACCCGTCTTTGGAGTGATATTTGCAGTTGTATTATTAGGCGAAGAAATTAGTTTCCTATCAGCAGTAGGGATAGCATTAGTGATTATATCAGCTGCCGTATGCATGCTCTTACCACAAACAACCAAGGAAAGTATTGAAGTAGAAGCAAACTTTATGGAAATAGAAAACGAAAAAATTTGATAAGGAAAGGTTTTGAGTCAGTTAATGTTACAAAAAAATATAGAAAATGAAGCCGCCCAGATGCGATGCCCTCTAAAGGAACTAAAAGTAGTTCACTTGGAGGGTATTTTTTTGAGAATTTTGCAAAGACGTTGCAACAGATATTTGTATAAAGTGGCGAAAAATTGTCGCAAACACCGTATATACTTATATGGTATTTGTGAAAATTTAACAATTAAAAGAAATCTGTTTCATTATTTCCTATCGTAAATGGAAAAAATAAAAAAATAATATGATGTATTATTTTGTAATATTTTTTTGGTTTTTTTACAAGGAATAAAACCCTATTTATAGATTAGAAACACTAAAAAATATATTATATGTATATAATGTGTACAAAAAATAAAAAAGGGAGTGTGTGTTATGTTTAAAGGTAAGAGGAGATTCATATTATCAATATTTTTGTTGATTAGCATTGCATTTTCGCTATTTTTGGGAAATATTTCAAAAGCAGCTGAATCGACTGAATATAGTGTTGCGACTTGGGAAGAGTTAAAGAGAGTGATTGAAGAAGAACCAGGAAATTTAACAATTGTATTAACGGAAAATTTGGCAGCAGATTCAACAATTACTATACCAAGTGATAAATCAGTTACTATATCTGGTGATAAATCAATATATAGATTAAAAGATACATCAGGATTCTTATCAATGTTTCATGTATCTAATAATAGCTCATTGGTAATTGATAATGGAATTGTTTTAAGTGGAGAAGAAGCACCAATAGAAGTAAAATTACAAGAAGTATCTTATGATATGTATCAATATGACAATCTTACTGGAAAAAGATATATTTTGCGCAATAAGAATAAACAAGAAATCATTACGGCAACACAAGATAGTGAAGATATTGAACGTGATACAAATCCAAATATTAAATTTGATAATACTTATATGGATAAAAGTTTATTAACAAATTCAATATTTGCTGCAAAAATATA
Organism: Granulicatella balaenopterae; assembly: GCF_900111135.1. Lineage (GTDB taxonomy): Bacteria > Bacillota > Bacilli > Lactobacillales > Aerococcaceae > Granulicatella > Granulicatella balaenopterae. The sequence continues at coordinate 24,321 of NZ_FOGF01000016.1, forward strand.
TGGTTATTTAACAGTTGAAAAAAATAGTAATAATAAAAAATTCTATTATCAATTACGCAATGAGGCAACAGGAAGAAGTCTTGCTATTAGAAATAAAACAGCTTTTAGAGGGGCTTTATTTGATAGTTTTTTAGTAGATGATGCAGAAGTAAAAAGATTTGAAGATTATATTGTTGCGGCTGGACAAAAAAGAGGCTCAGTAGCATTTACATTTGCAAGATGGAAAACAGATAACTATTCATTAGACGAAAAAGAAATAGTTTATGCAGTAAATGATGGACGTATTACAGGAGAGGCTTCTGCAGAGCGTAATATTAATGAGCATGGAGTAGGTACAAGAAATTATCGTTATATGAGATGGAGCGATTTATACAATAGATATATTGCTTATAACCATAATAATTTAGATCAACACACTGAAGATACTCCACAATTATATGAAGTAGTAGATGATCGAGTAGGTCAACCATTTTCACATGCATACACTAAAGCAGAATTAGGGAATCCTTCTGAAGGGGGCTTCTTTATTCATAATGATGGTGGAACAGTAACGATTAATGGTGCAACTTTGCAAGACTTTACTACTGTTCAATCAGGTGATACTGTTTCAAATATTTCTCCAGTTTATAATGAAAATAATGCTACATTTTATATGCATTCTGGGACTATCCAAAATAATGAGGTTGGCTATCATATTCAAAAAGGTCCAATGCCTGAAGAATTAAGTACTAAACCAGGACGTGAAATTAATAGTTATATTTCTGGAAGTTATCCAAATAATTGTGCTGGAGCAATCATCTTTAAAAATTCAACAGGTGTATTAGATGGTACAGCACAACTTATCCATAATAAGGGTGATGTAGGCGGTATTTATTGTGATAGTTCATTTGTTACACTTTCAGATAAAGCAAAAGTTGATAGTAATAATGGAATCCTATTGGCAGGTGCAATCTATATTACAGGTAACAAAGTGGGGAATCCCGCTCATCAAGATGGAGTTGTCGTAAAAGGTGGCGAAATCTCTAATAGTCATACATGGAGAAATGGTGCTGTAACCACTAAAGGACCTGCTAATGAAGTAGGTGGACGATTTACTTTGAATGAAGGAACATTACATGATAATTCTTCATATGATAAAGGTGGCGCAATTCGTGTTGCTTCAAATGGAGTCTCTTTAAATGGCGGTGAACTTTATAATAACAAATCACGTGTTATGGGTGGTGCTATTTATGTTGAAGGAGATAATGCACGTAACTCTAGAACTTTAGTCATTAATGATGGATCTATTTATCATAATCAAGCAGTCGGATTAAATGCAGAAGAATTAGGTGGAGATACGGATGTGTATTTTCCAAAAGGTAAGCCGGATTCAAGAGTAGGTTATTTGCAAAGTGGTACAGGAGGCGGTATTTGGGTTTGCCCATTTGGTACATTCTCTTTTGATGCTTCAAGAGTTATGATTACTGATAATACTGCTGAGAGAGAACGTGGCGGAAATGATTTACATAAAGATAATGGTTTATCAGGTGCTATTGTTATTAAAAATATTGGCATATATTGGAAAAATGAAGATAATGAACCTATTCCAGATTATGCAGCCGAACCATATGAAGGCGTAGTCAATATGACGAATACAAATAAAAGTATGAATCATCAAAAAGGTGTACGAATTCATGATAATATTTCTCGTCGTGGTGGTGGTATTGGTGCAGATGGAACATTAATATTAGGTACTAAAACAAAAGAATCAAAACAACAAGCATTTTTATCATTTACAAAAGAATGGGATCAAGATATTCCTGATGAACCAATTTTCTTAAAATTCACTCTACAAGCATCTGATGGATTTAAAACAGAATTAGGTATTACAAAATTAACCAAAGATGAAACTCCAACTGAAGTCTATGATGATTTGGAAGTATTTAAATAAAATGGTAGTTGGAAAGTTACTATTGCATTACCAACTTATTTAAAAACAGCTACTGGTCAAGAAAGATTATTTGAGCAAAGTGTTGAAAATGGAGAAGTTATTCCACTTCAGTCATGGAAAGTCTTAGTTGAAGAAGTAAATGAAGATGGCACACCAAATAATAAATACAACATGACTTTATCTGATGTCGCAGTTACTGATGTGTCTCGATTAGTTAATCACTATGAAATGGTTGATAGTTCAGGAAAATCAGTTCAAACAGATATTGAATTTGAAACGATTAAGATGGCACAAACTGGTACTAACCATTATCAAACAAAACCAACCCCAACACAAGTTACTTTATCAGCAACTAAACAATTAGTAGGAGGGGATATTCATGATTATATGAATCAATTCGTCTTCCAAATAGTAGAGAAAAAAGCTGATGGAAGCGAAAAAATCATCGAAAGTATTAAAAATAATGATACAAGTGGTCAAAATATTATTTTCTCACCAATTATTTATAAAGAAGCTGGTGTCCATCACTATATTATTCGTGAAGTAGCAGGAAATAATGAAGATATTCAATATGATACTAATGAAAAAAATATAACGGTCACAGTCACTCAAAATGGCGACGAATTAGTAACGGATATACCAGATAATCAAAAAAATCTAGGAGAATTTATAAATATCCTAAAAACATCTCAACTTAAAAAAGGAACAATCGCCTTTAAAAAGGTTACTAAGTTTATCTTACCAGGACAAGAAGGTCTAAGTTTTGAATTTAGTAAACCATTAAAAGGTGTTGAATTTGCCTTACAACAAGATGGTGTAAATAAATATTTTGCCACTTCTGATGGAGAAGGAATGGTCGTCTTCAGAGATATTCCATATGGAGAATACCAATTAGTTGAGACAAAACCATTAGAAGGCTACCTACCTTTAGAAGAACCAAAAACAGTTACCATTAACCAAAACAATCAAGTAATTGATTTAGGTGAAATTGTAAATATTATGAAAAAAGGTAAATTAATTATTCATAAAGTGGATGCTGATGATCATAATACAACTATTAAAGGTGTTGTGTTCGAATTATCATCAACAAAAGAAGGAAGTAGTTATGCGAAAACTGCTGTTACATATGAGAATGGGGAAGCAGTCTTTGAAAATATACCATTTGGAGAATATCAAGTAAAAGAATTGTTAGCAGCACAATCTTACCAACAATTAGCTGAACCATTTATCATTAATATTACCGAAGATGGACAAGTCCTCGAAAAAATAATAACCAATGAAAAAATTAAAGGTTCTGTCATTTTTACAAAAGTTGATGCAGATAATCCTGAGCAACCATTAAAAGGCGTTGAATTTGCCTTACAACAAGATGGTGAAAATAAATATACCGCTACTTCAAACGACGAAGGACAAGTAATCTTTACAGATGTTATTTACGGTGTGTACGATTTAGTAGAAACACAGCCCCAAGAAGGATACTTACCACTTGAAAAACAAGTCGCAGCAGTTAACATCGATCAACAACAAAAACAAATTGACTTAGGAACCATTACCAACCAAATTAAAAAAGGCTCAATAAAAGTAACTAAAGTCGATGCAGAAGATACTACTAAAACATTAGCAGGAGTCACATTTGGATTATATCAAGGTGATACCAAAGTTGCCGAAGCCGTCACAAACGAAGATGGTGTAGCTTTATTTACAGGCGTGAATTATGGAGAATATACCCTAAGAGAAAGCAAATCTTTAGAAAATTATGTCCTATCAAATGAAATAAAAGAAGTCACCATTTCAGAAAACGGCAAACAAATCGACTTAGGCCAAATCACAAACAAAAAAATCAAAGGCAGTCTTGAAGTTACAAAAGTTGATGCAGAAAATAAAGCAACAAAACTACAAGATGCCGTCTTCACATTAGTATCAAAAACAGATGAAACAATGAGATTCGAAGCAACAACTAATGAAGAAGGAATTGCAATATTCAATGATCTACCATATGGTGAATACACCTTAACGGAAACAACTGCACCAACAGGATATTTAGTATCAACTATTCCAATTGATGTAACCATCACAACAGACGGACAAAAAGTGCAACAAGAAGTAAGCAATGAAAAAATTAAGCGTACTATTAAATTTACAAAAGAATGGCAGGGTGCTAAACAAGATTCAGTTGTCATTAATTTATTGGCAGATGGTAAAAAAGTAGCTGAATTAACTCTAAGTGAACAAACTAACTGGATAGGAACTTTTGTAGACATCCCACAATTCGATCTAACAGATGGACATGAAATTAATTACACTGTTACAGAAAATACTATTGATGACTACAAGACAGATATTACTGGTTCAATGGCAGATGGCTTTGTGGTAACGAATACCGAACAACCAATTATTCCAGAAACACCAACCACACCAGAACAACCAACAAAACCAAATAAACCAGAAAAACCAGAAAAACCAGAAAAACCAGTAACACCAATAAAACCAAATAAACCAGAAATCCCAAATGGAAAGCCAAGTGTGCCAAATGTAGATATCCCGCAAACACCAGGAAACCCACAACAACCTACTAAACCACACTTACCAACAACGGGGGCAACTTCATCCCTAACATCAATTATAGCGGCAGTGGTACTTATGGGAATTGGAACAATCATACTAAAAAAACGAAATGAATAGTATGAAATATCACCAATTAAACAAAGACGTCAATCAATTTTAGATTGGCGTTTTTGTTTGCACGAAGAAGGATAGTGAATGGACAGGATTCATCATCAAGTAACTTTTGGAATAGATTTTAAGCGCCTCTTCGTCAAACACACTTAATGAAGTAACCATCATTTCAACAAATATCCGTTCAACATCGGATAAAAAAGTGTTATACTATACATAGTACTATATTAACCATAAAGGATGAATTGGATGGAAAATTATAATGAAGCATACATTTTGTTAGAGGAAAATATTACAAAATTGTACCAAGAAGTAACAGTAAAGCAAAAAGAACAAGAATTATCAGCAAATATTGTTAGTAATCGCTGTAAATGGTTGGAGTACATTAATATCATGATCATTGCCTTAACATCAGTGGGAGTATTCATGACCATTTTTAATGATATTTTTGTTTTGAAAATTATTTCAAGCGCCTTGGCAATTGCGGCTTTAGTATTTACCGTTTTCTTGAAAATTTTTGATCTAAAATCACGTACATATCGTCATAAAAATACGGCAAATGATTTACTAGAATTGAAGAATGCTTTTCATTTAGTAATGATGGAAATTAACTTACAAATGATTCTGCAAGGTAGTATTGAAGACTTAGCTACCTTAAAAGACGAGTATGATGCATTAGCTAGCCATCTATCAGTAGTCTATATGAATGCGCCGGCACCATGCAAAAAAGCGGTAAAAAATGTTGCCAAAGTTTCGAACAATGAACAAAATTAAGTAACCCTAATGGATACTTAAGTCAGGCCTCGTGCTTGGCTTTTTTTATGCCCCAAAACTCAAAATTCCTAGGAAAATGTGCAATACGCAAAAATGGCTAACAAGCAAAACTGATGCTCGCAAAAATCTACACACGAAAATATACACTCTCAAAATTCTAAATGAAAAAACCACTTATATCATAAAATATTTTGACAAGCAAACTTGGCAGATATATAATTAAACTAACAAGTAGACTTGGCAAAGGAGTTGAGTGTATGGATAAAGAAAAGTTGCTTTCAAGAAGTCGTGATGAGAATATTTTTGGGGATGAAAGAGTTCGTCATACCAAGGCAGTATCCTATCAATGGGGAGCGATTGCTGCAAGTTTAGCATTTATTATCTTAATCATTGCATCCTACTTTACAGACATCGATACGCGTTCAGGTAAGTTGGTTTTTGCGTGTATGTTGTTTGGTCAGCTTAGTTATACTTATTGGGCGAAGCGAAAAGAAGCCACACGTTTTTCAAATATTGTTAATCTTTTGATGGTAGGTGGGTTCTTTATTTTAATCATAGGCTTCATAGTCGAGTTGATTCAAAATGGATAATCAATTAGTCTTACACAACCATTTACGTGAAATTCGTGATGAAAAGCATCTAACCCAAAAAGAACTAGCAAAAATATTAGGTGTCTCGCGCAATACCATCAGTTCCATTGAGACAGGACAATATTCACCAACCGCAAAATTAGCACTCTTAATCGCTATAGCACTTGATAAAAAGTTTGAAGAAGTTTTCTATTTTGAAGAATAACAAGCCAAAATAGAGTCGTTAACCAAGGTCATAAAATTTTTAAAAAAAGGAAGGAAGATAAAAATGGATGAAATGACAAGTAAAAAAATAAAAAGTCTAAAAAATTGGGCTGTATTCTTAATTATTGTTAATACAATTGCTTTAGTTAGTGGCATATCTGGTTTATTCCAAAATTTAACAGTCGATATTAATCAGCAAATGGAAATCTATAAATCAATGCCAGAATCAGTTCAACAAACAGTACGCCATGGCTTAGAAGTATCATCAAGCCCAGCAATTATCAGCTTAAATGCAGTACAACTAATCTTTGTAGCAGCTTTAATCTTTTTCTTATTCGGCTTTATTAGAACAGCCAAACGAGGTGAATTACCAGAAGTGACAGCTATCTATGTTGGCTTTGCAAAATTAAGCTTTACAATCATTTTCGGAATTATCCAAGGATTTATGTTAGATTCTTCATTTGGAATTGCTTTTTGGACAAGCTTTACAACAATTATCATCGGTTCAGTCATCGGTTTTATTATTTATGGATTGATGTTATCAAAATATAATAAAGTTAAATCAGTAATTGAATAAGGAAAGCTAACCAATATAATTCTTAACACAAAATTCAAATATAAAAATAAAACTCTCGATAGTAAGTGGTCAACACCATTTACTATCGAGAGTTTTTTGTTGAAGAATTTATTATAATAATTACACTAAATCCACACTTATTTTAACAACAATTTTCTTAATGTGTGTTGGTTGGTCTTTCATCATAGCAACTTTGTGAGCATCACTTGGCCAACAAATCAGAAAATCTCCTGGTTCTAAATAATAGCGACCGTTCTCATTTCCTGTATAAAAGGCAATATCCTTGTCTTCTTGGTAGGCATCTTTCACAAATAATGCATCTGGATGAGCTGTTGCGATACCTTCTACACCTTCTAAAATATAATGAACATCTAAAAACTTTTTGTGTGATTCATAAATGCAGTCTTTTTCAGGTTTCGAAGTTAGGGTAACAGGATTGGCAAATAATTTATCTTGTTCATATACAATTGAGCTTTCTGGAAAGTTTTCTAAATTTATTTTTTTAAGTTCATTCAATACACGATAAATAATGGGTGATGATTTGTAATTCTCACTATATTTAATATTATCAAATAGCATAATAAGCCTCCTATGAATTATTTTTTATAAATGGGTAAACAGCTCCACACAAGCCTGCATTATTCCCGAGTGATGCTTTTGTAATGATTAGATTTTTTTTAAAGCAAGGCATTGTTAATTCTAGTATTTTTTCTCGTAAGGGACTAATAAATAATTCTTCTTGTTGGCTAACACCTCCGCCAATAATAATAGCTTCTGGATTAAAAATATGAATAAGTCCAACAATACCACGTGCGATATTATCAATCCATTGTTCTACAATTACTGATATAGTTGGATTGCCTTTTTGGAGTTGAGTAAAGATATATTTTCCGTTTATTTTTTCAAGATTAATGTGTGGATCATTGTTTAAAGTTTCTTTCACATCAGCAACAAGTGCTGTTGTTGAAGCATATTGTTCATAACAACCGATATTGCCACAGTAGCATGGTTTTCCGTGAGCGTTTAATGGGAAATGACCAAGTTCTCCAGCGATGCCCATTTGTCCGCTAAGTAAATGATTATTAATGATGATTCCGCCACCAACACCTGTTCCAATAGTAAGCATTACAACATTTGAATAGTTAGCAGCATCTCCTAGCCAGTGTTCACCAATTACTGCACAATTCGCATCGTTTTCAACTAATACAGGTAGGTGATAGGTTTCTTGAAGAATATCTTTTAGAGGTGTGCCGACCCAATTATTAATGTGTCCAGCTGTACCGGCTACAATACCATTATGAACATCAATTTGGCCTGTAGCTGAAACACCAATACCTTTTATAGTTGAAAGATCAATAGTATTTTCGTGAATAAAGGACTCCAAACTTTTTAATACAGTATCTATTATCGGTGTTTTATAGTGATCAAAATTAACAGAATAGGTTCCAGAGTTTGTAATCTCACCATTTGAACGAACCAAACCTAATTTTACGGCTGTTCCACCAATATCAATACCCAAATAATATCGGCTCATGATTATGCCTCCTCAATAACTTTCATAAAGCGTTGTGCAATAACTAAAGGTCTTGTAATAGCACTACCAACCACTACTGCATACGCACCAGCATCTAGCATTTGTTTTGCTTGTTCCGGAGTATGAATTTTCCCTTCACCAATAACTGGGATGTCGATTTCTTGAGATAATTTGTGAACTAATTCAAGGTCTGGTCCATCAATTTTAGGAGAATAATCAGTATAGCCACTTAAAGTAGTTCCCACAAAATCAACTCCACATTTCCAAGCATTTATACCTTCCTCATAAGTTGATATATCTGCCATTAAAACAATGTCAGGATATTTTTCTTTGATTTCTTTTAGGAATTGATTGATGGTTGTGCCATCACCACGTTGACGCATAGTGCAGTCTAATGCAATAATATCAGAATGTGCTGCAACTAATTCATCAATTTCTTTCATGGTGGGTGTGATATAGGAATCATAACTGTCGTATTCTATTTTAATAATACCAATAACAGGTAAATTTGTTTCTTCTTTTATAGCGATGACATCACGTACGCTATTGGTTCTAATACATGGTGTTCCGGCTAATTTTGCTGCACGAGCCATTAAATACATGATTGATTTTTCTTCTACATATAAAGGTTCTTCAGGGAGTGCTTGGCAAGAAATAATGATATTTCCTTTAATTTGTTGTAAAATTTCTTCTTTTGTATATTTCATAATAAAATCCTCCTCTAAATAGTGATATTATATTTTTTAAGTGTATTTTTTAGTACCATTGCCATTATGTTATAGCCTTTTACATTAGGGTGAACACCATCGAAAGTAGTTCCTTTTAATACCATATTTGATCCAGGGATAACAGTTGTATGGTAGTAATCAACATAGATAATATGATGCTCTTTACAGTAATCAGCCAAAAACTTGTTTAATTCATTGATATATTGTTTGCGTTTTGATTCGCAACTAGATATTGGTAGTTTTATTGGTAATAAGGATGTAACGATGGGGATAGTTTGACTTGTTGAAAATTGTTCTAATATATTATGGTAATTTTTTTTGCTAGTAGCTAAAATCTCATCATAATTCGCACCAGCAATCTGATTCCAATAATCATCTTCTAGTAGATTTGAATCATTAAAGCCAATATGTAGAATGCAATAAGTAGCTTGGTGTTGAAGCACGTCAGCAAATAAACGTTTTAATAAATAAGTAGTGGTATCACCTTTAATGCCTCGATTAATGATCAGTTGATTGTCATTTTTAAAATAAGCATTTAATTCCCAATTATTAATCACTGTATCACCAACAAAGATAAAATCTGGATGTAAATTATTTTCAATTAAGATGGAATTTTTTATGTCATATTCTTTTCTTAATAAATCTGAACTAACAACTTTTGAAAAATATCCAGGACTATTATAATAATTATTTTTGCGCATGATTAACCCTCCTTTCATTATGAAAAACAAAGATATTTCTAGCTAAATTATAGTATTTTAGATTTAATTTATAAATGGTTGAAAGTATTATAAGTAGCACAAAACGACTATAATACAATTGAAAAGTAAGTAGTTTTATTTTATACTCAAAACAAATATGCCAGAAAATAGGAGGGAAAATTATGAATAGTTCATTTATCAATTTTATTCGTTTTAATTTTTTGTATATTGATCGATATACATTTGGGCAATCTTGGGTATATCCAGAAGATTATCTTCCGTATAGTATGTTGAGATATATACAACATGGAGAAGCTATTTTTGTCATTGATGGTGTTGATTATAAAGTATCAGAAGGGAATGTTGTGTATATACCAGTCGGTAGTAAATTATCTTGTCATGCCTTAGATGAAGAATTTTCATTTTATAGTATACGTTTTGCCACTTCAGTAAAATACGACGGTGGAGATTTACTTAGTGAATATTATTGTGTACCAACTATTATGTATGATAAAAATGATGAAGCAATTACATATTTTGAGGAAATGTATCATTGGGTTAAATCAGATGTTCATTCAAGAATGTTTCGAGTAAGAGGCTATTTGGAGTTAATTATCGGTTATATTATCGATCAAGGGGCTGTTGACTCATTAAATAAACACTTTGCACAATCTAACGAAAGTCTAAATACGATTAAACACCACACTAGAAAGAATGAGGGACGCTTAGATACTAGAATACAAAATGTTGTGGATTATATTATTCTTCATCCTACAGAACAATATACTGTTTTAAAAATGAGTGATATGGCAAATTTAAGTGAATCAAGATTTAGAACGTTATTTAAAAAGCAAGTTGGGAAAAATCCACTAGATTATTTAAATGAGATTAAAGTAATGACCGCTGCTAGAAAATTATTGATGTCTAATGACAATATTAGTGATATTGCGTATCAAGTTGGTTATGAAGATCCGAATTATTTTAGTAGAATATTTAAAAAATATTTTTGCATCACGCCGAAACAATATAGAGATAATGCAAAAGAATAGATAATCTTTGTGAAAAATATAATTTGAGTACAAAAAGAGTAAAAATAATCGTTTTGTACTACTAATAAATGATTTGTTTATGGAGAAATGTAAGCGTTGTCTTTATACTGAGATTGTAAATAAGATTTTACCAAACAAATTCTTTTAAGGAGGAGCAAACATGAAAAAGAGATTATTAAATGCTGTATTAGCGGTAGCAACAGGGTCATTATTACTTGCAGGATGTGCTAATAATAGTACCACTCAACAAGAAGTAGTGGAGAATCCAACAGGTGAATTAAGTGGAGAAATTACTTTTTGGCACTCATTTACTCAAGGTGGTCGATTAGATACCATACAAGAAGTTGCAGATAAATTTATGGAAGATAATCCAAATGTAAAAATTAATATTGAAACTTTTTCTTGGGGAGATTTTTATACAAAATGGACAACAGGATTAGCGTCAGGTAATGTTCCAGATATGAGTACTGCACTTCCAGGACATGTTGTAGAAATGATGGATGCAGATGCGTTACTACCAGTTAATAATGTCATTGATAAAATTGGACGCGATAAATTCTCTCAAGCGGCATTATCAGAAGGTGAAATTGATGGAGAAAATTATTCGATGCCACTTTATTCACATGCACAAGTAATGTGGTATAGAAAAGATTTATTAGAACAAGCCGGTTTAGAAGTACCAAAGACATGGGCAGAATTTGCAGAAGCAGCTAAAGCCTTAACAACTGATGAAATTTATGGATGTTCATTCCCATCTGGTTCAAATGATTTGATGGGTACACGTTTCTTAAACTTCTATGTTCGTAGTGGTGGAGGTAGTTTATTAACAGATGATTTAAAAGCTGATTTAACTAGTCCTCTTGCATTGGAAGGAATTAATTATTGGGTTGACATTTATAAGAATTCATCACCAAAAGATTCTATTAACTATTCTGTATTAGATCAAGCTACTTTATTCTATCAAGGGAAAACAGCTTTTGACTTTAACTCAGGATTCCAAATTGGTGGGGTTGCTGCTAACTCTCCTGAATTATTAGATAAAATTGATTGTGCACCAATTCCTAAATTACACGCAGAAGATGGCGATGAAGGAATTGAAACATCAAATATTCCATTAGTTGTCTGGTCTAAATCAGAACACCCAGAAATTTGTGCAGCGTTCATTGAAAAATTATACGAAAAAGATAACTATATTAAATTCTTAGAATCAACACCAGTTGGAATGTTACCATCTATTAAAGGAATTGCAGACAGTCCTGAATATCAAGCTAATGAAACAGTCCAAAAATTCTCAAATGCTGTAGATGTTATTAGTGAAGCAGTTGATAAAGGTACAGCTATTGGTTTTGAACACGGACCAAGTGTAGAAGCTGGTTTATTAGCATCTCAAGGTGTAATTGAATCTATGTTCCAAGATATTATTACCAATGGAACAGATGTGAAAGAAGCAGCTAAAACAGCAGAAGATAAATTAAATGAGTTGTTTAGCGCAATTGAAGAATAAAGACATTTTAAATAGGAAATCTTTAATAGGTTTCCTATTTTTTTAGAAAGAGGTGGAGAGTGTGAACGCAAAAGCTAAAAAAGATTATATGAGATGGGTATTTGTCTTACCGGCTTTAATCATTGTAGGAGTTTTGTTAATTTATCCAATATTTTCTAGTTTGTACTATAGTTTAACAACTAAACATTTAATTAAGCAAACGTATAAATTTATTGGGTTACAAAATTATATGACAGTATTAAAAGATCCACATTTTTTTAAAGCATTTGGTATTTCAGTGGTTTGGACAGTCATTTCATTATTAGGTCAATTATTTATCGGATTTACAGCAGCATTAGCAATTAATCGAGTAAAACTTTTTAAAGGTGTATATCGTACCTTATTAATTATTCCATGGGCGTTTCCATCAATTGTTATTGCATTATCTTGGAAATGGATTTTAAATGGTGTATCTGGTTTTATTCCTAATATTTTAGTGCAATTAGGTCTAACAAGTCAGTTACCACAATTTTTAAGTGATGCAAGTTTGGTCTTGCCTACGTTATTCTTTATTAATATATGGTTTGGAGCACCAATGATTATGGTTAATGTTCTTTCAGCTTTGCAAACCATACCTCGTGAACAATATGAAGCTGCTTTAATGGATGGAGCATCAAAACGTCAGCAATTTTTATATATTACATTACCACATATTAAAGTAGTTATCGGTTTGTTAGTCGTTTTACGTACAATTTGGGTATTTAATAACTTTGATTTGATTTATTTAATTACAGGTGGTGGACCAGCAAATGTTACAACCACAGTACCGATTTATGCGTATAACATGGGTTGGGGTGCAAAACTATTAGGTAGATCATCTGCAGTTACGATTCTGTTATTACTATTCTTATTAGCAATTTGTACAATTTACTTTACTATTATTAGAAAATGGGAAAAGGAGGTTAAATAATGAATACTAAAAGAGACAAAATCGGTAATTTTTGGTGTCATATTTATCTCATTATTTTAACAATTATAGCTGTTTTCCCATTATTGTGGATTATTCTATCATCTGTTAAGACAACAGGGGAATTAACGGCTAATCCGACAACATTTTTACCGAAACAATTTACATTTGAAAATTTTAGTCATGTCATTCATGATTTAGGTTTTGCTGTTAATATTAAAAACAGTATTATTATTTCATTAGTGACAACTTTAATTGCGATTACTGTATCTGCAATGGCAGCTTATGGTATTGTTAGATTTTTCCCAAAATTTGGGAATATTATGTCTAAGTTATTGGTAACAACATATATGTTTCCACCAATCTTATTAGCTATTCCTTATTCATTGGTAATGGCAAGTGTAGGATTATCTAACACAAGAATTGGGTTAGTTATTGTGTATTTATCATTTAGTGTGCCATATGCAGTGTGGATGTTAGTAGGATTTTTCAATACAGTTCCTTTAGAAATTGAAGAGGCTGCTAAAATTGATGGTGCCGATCGCTTGCAAACGTTTGTGAAGATTGTTTTACCATTAGTTATGCCAGGGATTGTTGCAACAGCCATTTACACATTTATTAATGCTTGGAATGAATTCTTATATGCTTTGATTTTAATTAATAGTTCTGAAAAAATGACTGTTTCTGTAGCTTTACGCTCATTGCAAGGTGCGGAAATATTATCTTGGGGGGATATGATGGCTGCTTCAGTATTAGTAGTAGTTCCATCAATTATATTCTTTATGTTTATTCAGCGCAAAATTGCAGCTGGTATGACAGAAGGTTCAATTAAGTAGTAATAATTTTTTAGATAAAAACTTTTTAAAATTTTAGATTAAATGGAGGATTTGTTATGAAAACTATTGGATATGCAGTTGTAGGGACAGGGTATTTTGGTGCTGAATTAGGTCGTATTATGAAAGAACAGCCAAATGCTAAAATTGTTGCAGTGTTAGATCCAGAGAATGCGGAAGGAATTGCGGAAGAATTAGGCTGTGATGTGGAAACTGATTTGGACACTCTATATAGTCGTGAAGATGTTGATGCAGTTATTGTAGCATCACCTAACTATTTACATAAAGAGCCAGTTATTAAAGCTGCGGAACATGGTGTACAAGTATTTTGTGAAAAACCAATTGCATTAAGTTATGAAGACTGTGACCAAATGGTTAGCACTTGTCATGAAAAAGGAGTTACCTTTATGGCAGGACATGTCATGAATTTCTTTAGAAGTGTTCGTCATGCGAAACAATTAATTAATGATGGTGTAATTGGTGAGGTATTATATTGTCATTCAGCTAGAAATGGATGGGAAGAGCCTCAACCAAGTATTTCATGGAAGAAAATTCGTGAAAAATCAGGAGGACATTTATATCATCATATTCATGAATTAGATTGCATTCAATTTATTATGGGGGTACCTGAAGAAGTAACAATGGTCGGCGGAAATGTTGCGCATAGTGGTGAAGAATTCGGTGATGAAGATGATATGCTATTTATTACTTTACAATTTCCAAACAATAAATATGCAGTCTTAGAGTACGGCTCAGCATTCCATTGGCCAGAACATTATGTCTTAATTCAAGGTACAAAGGGTGCCATTAAGATTGATATGAAAGATGTTGCCATGACTGTGAAAACATCTGAAGGAGAACAACAATATCTTGTTCATGAAACAAAAGAAGAGGATGATGAACGTACAAGTATTTACCATGGTACTGAAATGGATGGAGCTATTATGTATGGTAAACCAGGTAAATTACCACCAAAATGGTTACACAGCATTATGAAGAATGAAATGAAATACTTTAATGATTTATTACATGGTGAAGAACCAGATGAAGAGTTCAAGCCATTATTAACCGGTGAAGCGGCTCGCTCAGCAATTGCTACTGCAGATGCTTTAACCATCTCACGTTTTGAAGATCGAAAAGTAAAATTAAGTGAAATTATCGGTTAATAAATTATCAATAGCTATTGTAAATAAAAAAAGGAGAGATACGAATATGTGTAAAAAATTTAACATTAAAGTCCCAGTGTTGCTTTTGTCATCTGTAGTTGCCTTATCTTTTCCAACCACTCATATATTAGCTAATGAGTCTAATGAATTTACAAATACTATTGAAAACATTGCAACTGATAGGCAGAATTCTAGCTTATTATTGCAGAAAACAAATATTGATATAACAGCAGGAAAGGGATTTGATTTAAGTTCTGAATCAAGTGCTAAAACCATTGAAAAAATGGATGAGGGAACGATTATTATTACTTATCAATCAACTAGTTCTAATAATATCCAGTCATTAATAAGTATTGGTAATAACACAAGAGGAAATAGAGATCGTCATTTTCACTTATATATTACTAATAGTGGATTATTAGGAATGGAATTACGCAATACGGATAGAGAATTTAAATATACTTTTTCAAGCCCTGCTGCAGTTAGAACATTATATAAAAACAACTTTGCTACTAATACAATTGCGTTTGTAGCAGATAAAGAGCATAAACAATATAAATTATTTGCGAATGGTACATTATTAACAACTCTAGATGTTCAGGATTATAAGTTTATTAAGGATATTACTGGAACTAATAATGTGCTATTAGGTGGAACAAATCGAGAAGGTTCTATAGCGTATCCTTTTGGTGGAACTATTAAATCTGTTCAAGTCTATCAAAAGGTACTAAGTGATGAAGACTTACTAACAACTACTGCAGCGAATGCTCAAGGAAGTCACATTTTCTATGCAGGTGATAATTCTAAGGCTAATTATTTCCGTATTCCATCATTACTAACCTTAAGTTCCGGTCATGTAGTATCTGCGGCTGATGCACGATATGGTGGAACACATGATTCAAAAAGTAATATTAATATCGCTTTTTCAAAAAGTGTTGATGGTGGGCATACATGGTCTAATGCTACTTTACCATTAAAATTTGATGATTATGTTTCTAAAAATATTGATTGGCCAAGAGATTCTCATGGAAAAGAATTGAGAATTCAAGGTAGTGCTTCATATATTGATCCTGTTTTATTAGAAGATAAAGAAACAAAACGCTTATTTATCTTTGCAGATGCTATGCCAGCTGGAATTGGTGGTGGAAATGCATTATACGGTTCAGGTTATAAAGAAATAGCTGGTCAAAAATATATGAAATTAAGATCAAAAGACGATCCAAATAATACCTATAACTATACTATTCGTGAAAATGGTGTTATTTTTGATGATCGGACAAATACAAGAACAGAATATTCAATTGATGGTGAATATAATTTGTTGAAAAATGGTCAACCTCTTACTTGTCAACAATATGATTATACTATCGAAAGTGGTAAATTATTAGAATCTAAAACGCAAACTATGGTGAATATGAATGTTTTTTATAAAGATGCTTTATTCAAAGTATTCCCAACTAATTATTTGGCAATGCGTTATAGTGATGATGAAGGAGAGAATTGGTCTGATTTACATATTATTAGTAACTTTAAACCAGAAAATTCTAAATTCTTAGTATTAGGACCGGGTGTTGGTAAGCAAATTACAAAAGGTGCACACAAAGGAAGATTAATCGTTCCATTGTATTCTAAAGCAGATTCCGAATTGGGATTCATGTATAGTGATAATCATGGGGATGAATGGCATTACGTGCCTGCTGATCACAATAAAGGTGGTGCAACTGCAGAAGCACAAATAGTTGAAATGCCAGATGGATCGTTAAAAACTTTCTTAAGAACAGGTTCAAGACATGTAGCAGAAGTAACTAGTGTCGATGGTGGTGCGACATGGAGTGAGCGTCGTACTGTACCAATGATTCATACAACAGGATATGGCACTCAATTATCTGTTATTAATTACTCAAAACCAATTGATGGCAAACCAGCTATTATCTTATCATCACCTAATTCAACAAATGGACGTAAAAATGGTCATATTTGGATTGGGTTAATTGAAGAAACTGGTAAAGAAGGTATTGATAAATACACAATTAATTGGAAGTATGATTATGCAGTAGATGGATCCAATATAGGCTATTCATATTCTTGCCTAACAGAACTTCCAAGTGGTGACATTGGCTTATTGTATGAAAAATATGATTCATGGTCACGTAATGAATTACATTTAAAAAATATATTAAAATACGAAACATATACCATTAGTGATTTAACACAACATACTCATTAATACTGTTTTGTAGAGGAGGATTTTATGAAAAACTTAGAGAAATATAAAGGAATCATTCCAGCTTTTTATGCATGTTATGATGCAGAAGGGAATGTTAGTCCAGAACGAATCCAATCATTTACACAATATTTAATTGATAAAGGGGTTAAAGGATTATATGTAAATGGTTCATCAGGTGAATGTATTTATCAAAGTAAAGAAGAACGTAAAATTATTTTAGAAAATGTAATGGTGGTTGCCAAAGGGAAAATTACCATTATTGCTCACGTAGCATGTAATAATACTGCTGATAGTCAAGAATTAGCTAAACATGCAGAAAGTCTGGGTGTTGATGCGATTGCAGCAATTCCACCAATTTACTTCCATTTACCAGATTATGCGATTGCAACATATTGGAATGATATTAGTCATGCAGCTCCAAATACAGATTTTATTATTTACAATATTCCGCAATTAGCCGGGGTAGCATTAAGTGTGAATCTATATAAAGAAATGCTTAAAAATCCAAATGTTATTGGTGTTAAAAATTCATCAATGCCCGTACAAGATATTCAAATGTTTAAAGATGTTCTTGGTGAAGAGAGTGTAATTTTTAATGGACCAGATGAACAATTTATTGCAGGACGCATAATGGGAGCAGATGCTGGAATCGGTGGAACATATGCTGTTATGCCAGAATTATTTTTAGCTGCAAATGAAGCATTTATTGAAGGAGATTTTGTTAAAGCTCAAGAAATTCAATATAAGATTGACCGCATTATTTATGCAATGTGCGCATGTCATGGTAATTTATATGCAGTTATGAAAGAAATCCTAAAAATGAAAGGTATGGATATAGGTAGTGTTAGAAAACCATTACCAGCATTAATTGAATCAGACTACCAACAAGTTAAAGTATGTGCTGAGATGATTGATGAAGCAATTAATAGTTTAAAATAAAAATAAGAAAGAACAAGCTTAAATATTAAAACTCATAATCTTATAAAAAGAATTCTCATTAATATTATTTATATTTTTGGGAATTCTTTTTTATTAACAAAATTATGAAATACGGAACAAATAAAAAGCTATAAAAGAAATTATTTTCCGAAAATAGAATAAAAATAGAAACGTGTTTCTAAATATAAAAAATCGTTGAAATTCAGAACATGGACGTTATAATGATGTTGTAAACGTTTACTGAAGGAGGTCTCCAAATGCAATTACAAAAAGACTTAATTCCTATTATTGAATCAAATTTAGATAATATGACAAGTTCAGAAAAAGAGGTTGCGCAATATTTTTTACAACAAGAAGCAATTATCGATGATTTTTCAACTTCCTTTTTTTGCAACAATATTCATGTATCAAAGGCGACTTTAACTAGATTTGCTCAAAAATGTGGTTTTTCAGGCTTTAGAGAATTTATTTTTCAATATAAAGAGATATGGAACGAAAAATCTCGACTAACAGCAACAATGAAAGAAAGCGATGAATTAGTCGCTTGTGATATTGCTGTAATAGCATTTGATGCGACCTTAAGAGAAAGATTCGATGGTTTAA
This sequence comes from Granulicatella balaenopterae, assembly GCF_900111135.1. Classification (GTDB taxonomy): domain Bacteria; phylum Bacillota; class Bacilli; order Lactobacillales; family Aerococcaceae; genus Granulicatella; species Granulicatella balaenopterae. Next base: position 43,302 of record NZ_FOGF01000016.1, read on the forward strand.
CAATTAATGAATTTATAAAACAAGTAAAAGACAAATATCCAAATCAATTATTAATGGCAGATATTAGTAATTTTGAAGAAGATCTGAATGCCTATAAGGCGGGGGTTGATTTTGTAGGGACTACTTTATCAGGTTATACTGATGAAAGTCCAAAACTTGACGGGCCTGATTTTGATTTAATGAAACAATTAGTTGAAGGAAATATTCCAGTTATAAATTGCGGCGAAAACCCACATGCTTGCGTGTAGGATGAAAGCAACTTCTCTTTACTTGACAATAGCATATAATAAACATATATAATATATGTATAAATAAAACATAGAAAGGGAATGGCCATAATGGCATGACCTAAAAAAGATAACATATAAATTAATTCTACAGTAGGGCATATCAGCGAAGCTACAGTAATTAAGTATATTGAGGAGCAAAAAAAGCCATGATTGACAAAGAATACAACAACATTCTGAAAAAATATCATAAACTTTCTGACAGGCATATTTTGGTCGTTGAGACCGATATGCCTTATTCTGTTGTACTTAAAGTTGTGAATCTTTCTGATAAGATACGCAAAGCAGGTAATGAGCTTGTTAGTCTGATAAGAAAGAATTATGAACAACTTCTACGTACAAAGAGATACCGTAAAT
>NZ_FOGF01000085.1 GCF_900111135.1 Granulicatella balaenopterae
CTACCTCTTTTGTGTGGTAAACAAGTCCACTAAGCCCTAATATAAATCTTTCAGATTTCTTTTAATAATTCCTCAACAACACTACTTGACGAAGAACCAAAAAAATAAGTAGTTAAATAATGATTTAACTACTTATTTTTACAATTTATTATTCATTAATTTCTTCTTGAATCTCTTCTTTGATTTCTTCTGCTACTCTATCTGCAACATCATCTACTAAATCAATAACTGTTTCAATTTCTTCTGGTTCATCATCTTCATTTTTAAAAGAAACAACTTTATTCGTTACTGAATCTTTTAATTGAGTGGCAGATTCTTTTAAGTTAACACGAATATCTTCAGTAGCATTTTTAGCAACTTCGCTAAATTCAGCACCTTTTTCTAAAGCAAATTCAGAATAGTCATTCATTTGGCTTTTAACACGATCTGCTTCAGCCATTAAATCTTCACGTAATTCTTTACCTGATTTAGGAGCTAATAATAATGCTGTAGCTGCTGCTGAAGCAGCACCAATCATAGCACCTAATACAAAGCCATAAGTTTTTTTACTCATAATAACCAATCTCCCTTATTTTTTATTCTTTTTTTCTACTGATTTACCAACTCGAATGGTAGAAGATTTCTTAAATGGGCTTACTTTTGCTGCTAAATTCCGTGTAGAATCATTTACATCTACAACAGTCTCACCAACATCTCCAATTGCATCAAATAATGGATCAACCTTCTTTAATTTTTGATTCATATCTTTAGCTAATACATTTACTGAACCTAATAATGTTTCTAATTCTCTAGATAAAGCATCTACATCTTTGGTAATAACTTCAATAGAATCAGTAGATTGTTTAACTGTTCCTTCTAAAGAATCAAATACATTTAATAATTTACGTAAATTCATAATAATATATATCACTAATACTGCAAAAGAAATTGCGGCAATTAAGCTAGCTACATCTGTATAAGTCAATTTAAAATCATCCCCTTTCGTATTATTATATATTTCATTATCATTAGAATAACACTAATTATAATCTATTTCCACTATAAAACATCATGAGCTAAACACCAAGCCAAAACTTCAAAATTTTCTTGTTAATATTATTCAAAAAACTCTTTGTCAAATAGGGTTGATGGAGTGGAAATAGAGATCATACAGTATTATCTGTATGATTTCTTTTTTTATTTTTTTATTGTATATTTCCATCATTAAAAAATTTTAGTGCTCAAGTGAGTACAGTTCCTATAATTATCAGCTGAGTGTAGTAATATATGTTTTT
>NZ_FOGF01000048.1 GCF_900111135.1 Granulicatella balaenopterae
TATATTTGTTTTATTTCTATTATAAAAAGAAATTGATAGTTTGCTTCATTTAAAATGAAGCCCCTACACATTTGGTTCGTCTTCTTTGTTCAATTCTCAAAGTTCAATTCGCTGTCTTTGTGACAACTTCTAAATAATAACATGTTCGATTTAACTTGTCAACACTTTTTGAAAATATTTTTAAAAATTATTTTTAAAAGTTTTTCTTTGGAAAATGTTTTCTGTTTATTTCAAACAGTAAAATTATAATACCTTATTTTATTGATTGTTGTCAACACTTATTTGAAACTTTTTTCAAATTTAATTAATTTGTTTTGTATTTCTTTTTCATGTTTCCTGCGTTTCTCAAACAGTAACGTAATATTATCATGAAATTATCTATAGTGTCAATACGTTTTTAAAACTTTTTCATTTTTTCGTTTTTTACATTATATCTATAAAATCGGTTATATTTTCATAAATTGCTTTCACTATCACAAGTCATACTACGAACCGTTACTACAAACCGTCACCCACTTTTGACCTTCTCTTTCATTGAATACTATTTGCGATACATTAACATACCTCTCTTTTGTACTACTACCTTTTTAGTAAATTGTCCTTATGAGTGCTAAAAGCATAAAAAAAGCCTTGCTCCTTATGAACAAGACTGTCGCTTCCATTCTAGCGATTTAGAATGGAGCCGAGGGGAGTCGAACCCCTGTCCAAATATATCGCCACTTTCACGTCTACAATCATAGTTTATCGATTTAATGTTTCGCTTGGTAGTAGCCGATAAACGAGCATTCTAACAAGCTAGCCTGATGATCTCTTATTGATTTAGACAGACGGAAAAATCAATCGTATCCCACTGATTATAGGACCTGGAACAGAGCACATGGGCGATGCCTGGCAGATCTTAGCTAGCAGTTATTACGCTGCGAAAGCTAAAGTGTTTGTTTGTGTTTTGTCAGTTATATTTAACTGTAACGTTTTTACGTAGCCGTAACCTACGAAATGCAATGAAAGCTCGACCTATACCTGTCGAATCCGTAACGGCCCCAATAAAGGGTTACATCTAATACTGACTGCTCCCACGGACAAGCTGTGGGATTCTGATTGTCAAGTGTAGCTTGTAATCGTACATCATTTTCAGACTGCGGAATTACAAGCGTAAATCTATTTGAATCAGAACTTTCATTACCAAGCAGTCAGGCGACCACATTAGCGGTAAATTTCTGCTTTTCAGCAAGGAAGTACAATCAAGCTCCCTTATTAACATATACATATAATTATATATTTATTCTATACTATTGTCAAGTTAAAGAGAATCAGCTTTCAGACCACACCACGCAAGCATGTGGTTTTTCGCCACAAATTTATAACAAATATTTATTCAGTATGCAAATTTTTCTCTTGTGGCTTCATTCATGCTATTCGATATAGTTCGCTGCGGTGGTTCCAGATAGTTCGGCAAGTTGGTTCTATATAAAGTAGCTAAGGAAAATCATATCATTCCCTAGCTACTTTATATTATCTTATTTAACTTTTTTCTTTTTGATATTGATGCCAATGATCATTCCCATTAACATTCCTAATCCTACTCCAGCTGGTACTCCGATGATTTGGATGCCTAGACCTAAGCACATACCGATAACCATGCCTTCTATCATATAGTTTTGGGTAGTTTCATTTTTTTGCGCTGAACGTATTAAGACAATTGTACCAAATATCGATGCGACGACCGGTAACATAATAGCAACTATTTCCATTTCCTCATCCCCTTTTAATTATTACATCCTAATTAGTCTGAATTATCTACACTCACAAGCTACTATTTGATTATCTTTCTACTTATATTATATCACCTTTTGGAACTAAAAAAATGACTAACACTACTAGCTTCTCACTGGTGATGAGGTGTACTAGTTTTGATAGTCATTTGTATATTGATGGATTGTTATCCTACTTTTTATTAGTTGTTGTAGATTTATATTTGGTCGCCGTTAAAGATTGAGTTCTTAACGATTACGTAATCGACTTTGCGGATGGCTTCTATGTCTGTTCCACCGGCATAAGAAATTGATGATTGTAAATCTTGTTCCATTTCAATTAAGGTATCTTTTAATGAACCTTTGAATGGTACGAACATTTTCTTACCTTCGACATTACGTTTTTCGCCTTTTTGGAATTCTGAAGCGCTACCGAAGTATTCTTTATGTAAGCGGCCTTCAATCATGGTTGTTTCACCTGGAGATTCTTCGTGTCCAGCGAATAATGAACCGATCATCACCATTGTTGCGCCAAAGCGAATTGATTTAGCGACGTCACCATGGGTTCTGATTCCGCCATCTGCAATAATTGGTTTGCGAGCAGCTTTTGAACACCAACGTAAAGCAGCTAATTGCCAACCTCCTGTACCAAATCCTGTCTTAATCTTTGTGATACATACTTTACCAGGTCCAATACCAACTTTAGTTGCGTCAGCTCCAGCATTTTCTAATTCACGAACGGCTTCAGGTGTGCCAACATTTCCAGCAATGACGAATGTATCTGGTAAATGCTTTTTAATGTGTTGGATCATCTCGATAACAGTTTGAGAGTGGCCATGAGCGATATCAATTGTAATATAGTCTGGCACTAGATTTGTCTTTGCTAATTCTTCAATAAAGGCATATTCGTGAGCTTTCACCCCTACACTAATTGAGGAAATCAAGCCACGATCTTTCATTTTTTTAATAAATGGGATTCTAGCTTCTTCATCAAAACGATGCATAATATAGAAATAACCATTCTCAGCCAAAAATTCAGCAATCGGTTCATCAATGATGGTTTGCATATTAGCTGGTACAACCGGCAATCTAAATGAGTGCTTTCCTAGAGTAACGGTTGTGTCACATTGCGAGCGACTCGTTACAATGCACTTATTCGGGATCAATTGGATATCTTCATAATCAAATACTTTTACTTCAAACATATTAAAACTCCCCTTTTCATGGTAGACTATAATGTTTCTGGATTGTTTCGGAAAATCCAAGCTAAATATCTCATATCTAACCTTTATCAACCACACTCTCCTTATCTATTCTACCTCAATCCGAATTTAAAGTAAAATGTCATATCTTGGACAAATACCTTATTTTGTCACTTTATTATCACTATTTTTTAGTTATATATCGATAAAAAAATAACCGCTCCCTACCAATTAGGAAACGGTTCATAAATTATTTTATTTTTAATTGTTCGCTTTTTAGTGAATATTCATCAAAAGATTCGCGTAAATTGTGCGTTTTCTTCTATAATAATGATTTTAGTTCTACGTCTGGGTGTTTGTCAGCGAACCAGTTCATTGCAAAACGGTTTTCGAATAAGAAGACTGGTTGATCGAAACGGTCACGACATAATAAGTTACGGCTTGAAGACATATTTGGATCTAAATCTTCCTCATCAATCCAGCGCGCAATTTTAGAGCCCATTGGAGTCATTGTAACTTCGGCATTATATTCATTTAATAGACGATATTGGAATACTTCAAATTGCAATTGACCAACTGCACCTAAGATATATTCGCCAGTATGGTAAGTTTTGTACAATTGAATCGCACCTTCTTGAACTAATTGCTCGATACCTTTGTGGAATGATTTTTGTTTCATGACGTTTTTAGCCGCTACTTTATTAAATAATTCCGGTGTAAATTGTGGTAATGGTTCAAATTGAACAGCTTTTTTACCACTGAAAATCGTGTCGCCAATTTGGAAGTTACCAGTATCATATAGACCGATAATATCACCAGCAACTGCCGTACGAACAGTCTCACGATTATCCGCCATAAATTGAGTTGTGTGTGATAATTTCATTTTTTTCTTGCTACGAGTAACAGTAACGTCCATTCCTGGTGTGAATTCACCTGAACAAATACGCACAAAGGCAATACGGTCACGGTGAGCTGGGTTCATATTTGCTTGGATTTTGAAGATGAATCCAGTAAATTGTTCTTCTAATGGTTCAATTAATTCGCCGTCTTCTGTCTTCTTAGCTGAAGGACTTGGTGCAAAATCAATAAACGCATCTAAGAATGTTTGTACACCAAAACCTGTTAAGGCTGACCCAAAGAATACTGGTGTTAATTTACCAGCCGCAACCTTCTCTTCAGAAAATTCATTGCCAGCTTCTACTAATAATTGGGCATCTTCTAAAGCTTGGTCATAGATTGATGATTTTTTGAATTCAAAGTCGCCATCTACTTCGCCATCTTCATTCAATGGTAAGAAGTCATTATCGCCATTTAATTCTGGGTGAGTTAATTCTACACGGTTATTATATAAATCATATAACCCTAAGAATCCTTTTCCCATCCCCATTGGCCAGTTCATTGGATAAGCATCAATTCCTAATACTTCTTCTAATTCAGCGATTAATTCTAACGGTTCACGTCCATCACGGTCAAGTTTGTTGATGAAAGTGAAGATTGGAATGCCACGCATACTACATACTTCAAATAATTTTTTTGTTTGTGGTTCGATACCTTTTGCGCTATCGATCACCATTACGGCGCTATCTACAGCCATTAATGTACGGTAAGTATCCTCTGAGAAATCCTCATGTCCTGGTGTATCCACAATATTTACTTGGAAACCGTCATATTCTACTTGCATTACGGAACTAGTTACTGAGATACCACGTTGCTTTTCAATTTCCATCCAGTCTGATTTAGCGAATTTGCCTGATTTTTTACCTTTTACTGTACCGGCTTGACGTATTGCGCCACCGAATAAAAGCAATTGTTCTGTAATGGTTGTTTTCCCTGCATCGGGATGGGAAATAATCGCAAAGGTCTTGCGTGATGCTACTTCTTTTTCTAATGTCATATATATTCTCCTATTTATCACAAATCTGTTTTTTACATACTTTTCTATTATAAGGTATTAACAAGCGTTTGAAAAGCTAAACCCCACCAAAATTCGTAATTGTAATATTTTTATTTAAGGAATAGATTTTCTTTTCTAATTGATTTATAATATTTTTAACATAAAAAATTAATGGAGGGATACAATGAGTGATAATACTTTAAAACCAAGAAGTGCCGTAAACCAAGAATATACTTGGGATATGAGCCTAATGTACCAAGATGATGCAGCCTTTGCAGCCGCACTTAAAAAAATGGAGGAAGCAGTTGTCGCATTTAACCAAAAATTTGCCGGCAAAGTGACTAACGTAGAAAATTTAGAAGATGCGATTACAGAATTTGAAGTGCTTTACGAAGAATTCTACAAACTGTCACACTATGCTGAATTACCAATGACTGTTGATCGTTTCAACCCAACTGTCGTAGAAAACGCAACTCTATTCCAAAATACTGCTACTATCTGGGCAGCTAATATGAGTTTCTTTGATGTCGCTTTAACAGAATTATCTGCTGAAGTCACTGAAGAATTCGTAGCAACTAAACGTCCTGACCTAGCCTATTATTTCGAAAAAATCAACAAACAAAAAGCTCATATGTTAGACCCTAAAGTAGAACAAGCCTTAGCAAGTTTAAATAACTTACCCAACTTCTATCAATTATATGAAGTAACAAAACACGAAGATATGACTTTTGACTCATTCGAAGTAGACGGCAAAACTTATGAAAACAGCTATGTCCTATATGAAAACTTACATGAAATGGACAATAATACAAAAGTTCGTCGTGGCGCTGCTGAAAGTTTCTATAAAACATTAAACGCTTATAAAAATACAACTGCTAATGAATATATCTCAACGATTAAACGTGAAAAATTATTAGCTACTATGCGTGGTTATGATAGCGTCATTGATTATTTATTAGACCAACAAGATGGCGACCGTGAATTATATGACCGCCAAATCAAAACATTAATGACTGACTTAGCACCACATATCAGACGTTATATCAAATTATTAGGAAAAGTTCACAATATTCCAGATATGCAATTTGCTGACTGTAAAATCAACTTAGATCCTGACTTTGAAGTTGATATGACAATTGACGAATCACGCGACTACTTGAAAAAAGCCTTTGCTGGTTTAGGTCAAGATTATTTAGATTTAGTCGACGAAAGCTATGACAAACGCTGGACTGACTTCCCACAAAATATTGGTAAAAGCACTGGCGGATTCTGCGCAACTGTAAAAGACGTAGCCGCTTATATCCTATTATCATGGACAGGTAAAATGAATGAAGTATTCGTATTAGCTCATGAATTAGGTCACGCTTACCACTTTATGAATGCTGGACGTCACCAATCAATCTTAAACTTTGATTGTGCTTTATACTTTGTTGAATCACCATCAACATGTAATGAAGTAATCGTTTCTAACTACTTACTAAAAACAAACACAGACCCTCGCTTCAAACGTTGGGTCATTAGTAATATGATTAGTCGTACTTATTTCCATAATATGGTTACTCACTATTTAGAAGCTGTCTACCAAGACCGTATTTACAAAATGGTTGATAACAATGAAATGCTAAATGCTGACGTCTTATCTAAAGTGAAACGTGAAGTGATGGAAGAATTCTTCGGCGATAGCTTAACAATTAACGAAGGCGCTGAATTAACATGGATGCGTCAACCTCACTACTACATGGGATTATATTCATACACTTATTCTGCTGGCTTAACAATCGGAACAGCCATTGCTAATAAGATTGAAAAAGATCCAGAACACGCACAACGCTGGTTAGATACATTAGCGAAAGGTGGCAGCATGTCTGCTAAAGACTTATGTAAATTTGCCGGTTGCGATGTATCAACTGCAGAACCATTAAACGAAGCAATTGCTTATGTTGGCGAATTAGTTGATCAATTATACACATTAACAGACGAATTAGAAGCTAAATAATGCTAACTAAATAAGATTACCCCTTAAACCACTTAATGAGTTTTTATTCATTAGGTGGTTTTTAATATGCCCGCTCCACCACAATTCTTAGTTGCCAACGAAAAAACGTTGTGGAAAGAAAGATGGTTACTTTTAATATTTTGCTATTTTTTTGTAAATTGCATTATAGCGTTTACATTGAAAATAGAATTGAATTTTCGCCGTTTTTGCCATTCTATTTTCAATTTTCGCCGTTTTTTGCAAATAGAATTAGATTTTTGCAGTTTTTGGCAGTCTATTTTTAATTTTTGACATTTTTTACAAATAGAATTGGATTTTCGCAGTTTTTGGCAGTCTATTTTTAATTTTCGACGTTTTTTACAAATAGAATTGAATTTTTGGCTATTTTGTCAATCTATTTTGCATTTTTGCCTTTTTTTGCAAATAGAATTGAATTTCTGGTGATTTTGGCAATCTATTTTGCATTTTTGCCATTTTTTGCAAATAGAATTGAGTTTTCGCCGTTTTCAGCAATCTATTTTGCATTTTTGCCATTTTTTGCAAATAGAATTGAATTTTCGCCGGTTTCAGCAATCTATTTTGCATTTCTGCTCATTTTTGCAAATAGAATTGAGTTTTTGCCGTTTTCGGCAATCTATTTTGCATTTCTGCTTATTTTTGCAAATAGAATTGAATTTTCGCCGGTTTCAGCAATCTATTTTGCATTTCTGCTCATTTTTGCAAATAGAATTGAGTTTTTTGCGTTTTTGGCTTTCTACTGACTGCTCCCACGCGCAAGCATGTGGGTTTTCGCCACAAATTTATAACTATTCGCTTACTATTGAACTACCTCGGGTACAAGACCACGAGGTTTTACGCCCCCTTATTCTATAAAAAAAGCACATCACGAGGATGCGCTTAAAAAAGTATGTGTTTGTTGATTGTTAATTGTTGTTTGTGATTATTTTTTGCGTGAGATTAATGTTTCTAATCCCATTACTAATGATGCAATACCACCAATAGCTGCTAAAATAACACTATTGTTAGTTGTTGCTGTTTTGGCTAAGATTTCACCTGTGTTATATGTTGGTTGTTGGTTTGTTGCTGATTCATTGTTTGCTACTGGAGTTACGGCTAGTTTTTCAGCTGGTTTTTCTGGTTCTGGAGTTACATCTCCTCCGTTATCTGGTACTTCTGGTTTTTCTGGTTCTGGAGTTACGTCCCCACCATTATCTGGTACAGAAGGTTTTTCTGGTTCTGGAGTTACATCTCCACCGTTATTATCGGCAATTAACCCTTCTTCTAACCAATGGCTATCCAATCCTATTTGCTGCCCATTTGCGGCAAAAACCATTACACTAACTTCACCCTCAGGTACATCTTTAGATACAGTATATGTAAAGTTACCGTCTGGAGCAGTTACTAAATCTTGGACATCTTGTCCAGAAGTATCTTGGGTTGGGATGTGATACATCACTCTAATTTTAGCATTTCCTAAGAATACTCTGCCGGACAATGTTCTACCGTGTTTTCAGCCCAGTCTTTTACTGAGGGTTCACCATGGTTATCCCATAATACAATCCCGTCCTCAGGAGCAGTCTCAATTGCCATCGCTACATTATTTTCTACCATAGGTGCTACTGTTCCAAATACAGTTCCAGCTAAAGCTACTGAACAAACACCTTTCACCATCATTTTTTTCATTTTAGTCTCGTTCGTTTTCATTCTTAATTCCTCCTACTATATACTGAACATACTTTTTCTTATTTTATCACGCCCCCCCGACCGCAACCGTGATTTATACCTTTATCTATTTATTTTTATTATTTTAGCTTACTTTTATTTACTTAATTCATTTATTTTCCTTCTTTTTTATTTTTATTACTGAAAAATCGCTTTTTTCTAAGTAATCTTCTTCCCCAAAATAAAAAAAACAGCCAGAGCGCAAACTCTGACTGTAGTGATAAAACATTAACTCCTAATGCTTATCTTATTTATTGATATAATGGAAATTGTGCTACTAATTGGCTAACTTCTTGGCGAATATTAGCTAATGCTGCTTCATCTTCATGATGCTTAATCGCTTTAACAATTAATTCAGCTACTTTAGCGGCTGCTTTTTCATCAAAGCCACGTGTTGTGATAGCTGGTGTTCCAATACGAATGCCACTTGTTTTTGTTGGTGGTAATGTATCGAATGGAATGGCATTTTTATTAACCGTAATATTAACCGTATCTAATAAATCTTGTACTTCTTTACCATTCATGCCAGTTTTTGTGACATCTAATAATAATAAATGATTATCTGTTCCGCCTGAAATTGGACGAATATTACTTTCAACAAATACTTTTTCCATTGCTTTAGCATTTAAGACCACTTGTTTGATATAATCAGCAAATTCTGGTGATAATGCTTCATGGAAGGCAACTGCTTTAGCAGCAATCACATGTTCTAATGGTCCCCCTTGAATTCCTGGGAAGATGGCACTATTTAATTTTTTAGCATATTCAGCTTTAGCTAAGATTAACCCTCCACGAGGTCCACGTAATGTTTTATGGGTTGTTGAGGTTACCACATCTGCATATGGAATTGGACTTTGGTGATATCCTTTAGCAACTAAGCCCGCAATATGAGCCATATCAACCATTAATTTAGCGCCGCATTTATCAGCGATTTCTTTCATGCGTTTGAAGTCGATTTCGCGTGCATAAGCGGATGCTCCGGCAACGATTAAAGCTGGTTGTTCTTTTAAGGCTAAATCTTCCAATGCATCATAATCAATCATCTCTGTTGCTTGGTTCAAGCCATAACAGACAAAATCATAATCCTTACCGGAAAAGTTAACGCCCAAGCCATGTGTTAAATGTCCACCATGATTTAAATCCATACCTAGGACTTTATCACCTTTATTGATTAACGCACGATAGGCTGCCATATTGGCTTGTGAACCTGAATGTGGTTGTACATTAGCATATTCTGCGCCGAATAATTCTTTGACACGATCAATCGCTAAGTTTTCAATCACATCAATATACTCACAACCTCCATAGTAACGTCGACCTGGATAGCCTTCTGCATATTTGTTTGTTAAGACACTTCCTTGTGCTTCTAATACTTGTTTTGATACAAAATTCTCTGAGGCAATTAATTCGATTCCATCTTGTTGACGGTGGAATTCTTGTTCAATTGCTTGAAAGACTGCTTCATCTCTTACCATAATACCTACCTCCTTATTTATTCCTTTTTAGTGTAGCATAAGTCACTCATTTTTTGCTTTAAATCTGCTCATGAATGACGAATTTAGCTTGGTTCTACTCATTGCCCATTTCGAGCAGTTATTTGTTTTCTTAACGAAGCACACTGGTTAACTTGTTAGGACTACTCTCTAAACGAAGCGCACTGGTTAACTTGTTAGGACTACTCTCTAAACGAAGCGCACTGATTAACTTGTTAGGACTACTCTCTAAACGAAGCACACTGATTAACTTGTTAGGACTACTCTCTTAGCAAAGCGCACTGCTTCATTCGTTTTATTGAATATATTCTACAGCTGCTTTTTCTAAACGGTTCATATAAGCTAAGCCTTGACCAACTTTAGGACTAGCTTCAACTAAGATAATATCTGAGTCACTCTTATCTAGGACACGTAAGCCATCAAATAACAACCGATTCATCGCTGTAATATCACCTGGCTCTCCTAATGTATAAGTCGCACTAGCTACATCTTTGAATGCTGCTACTAATTCTGTATTAGCCATTAATGCAATTTTTTCTCCCTTAGCGACTAGCTGGTCCATTTCTTTTTGCCATAAAGCCTGCTCACCAGCAATTGCTACTACTGGTTTAACTGGTGAATAGTGACGATATTTCATTCCTGGTGCTTTTGGTTTTTCGGCTTCTGATACGGTTAAATCATCTTTATCAACGATTTTCCCGATAACGGCTTCGATTTCTTCTTTGGTAATAACACCTGGACGTAAGATAACTGGTCCATATGGGCTTGTTAAGTCTAAGACCGTTGATTCGACACCCACGCTAGTTACGCCACCATCGACTACTCCACTAATTAAGCCATCTAAATCATCTAGAACATGCTGGGCACTAGTTGGACTAGGTCGTGTTGATTTATTAGCACTTGGGCCGACAATTGGTTCACCGACACGTTCGATTAATTCTAATGTTAATGGATGATTTGGCATTCTAAATGAAGCTGTTGGTAATCCCGCTGATACAGCTTTAGCAAATAAATTCTCTTTTGGATGTAAAATAATTGTCAAAGGTCCAGGCCAGAAGCTATCGGCTAATTTTTGAGCCATTTCCGGGAAATCAGTTACTGAATCAATCACTTGTTCGACTGATGAGACATGGACGATTAAAGGATTATCACTGGGACGTCCTTTTGCTTTGTAGACACGTTCTACCGCTGTTTGACTACTAGCAATTGCGCCTAAACCATAGACTGTCTCGGTAGGAAAAGCGACTACCTCTTCTTGTTGTAATTGTTTAGCTGCTTGTTCTAATGAATCTTTTTGATAGATTTCAGTCTTCATCGTTTTACTTACTCCTTAATTCTTTTTCTCTGATACTTTAATCATGCGGTCTAAGCCAGCTAAGTCTTTTACTACTTCAACGTGGCGCTTAGTCGTATGTTTTTGAAATAATTGTTTAACACTTTCACCTTGCTGGAAGCCAATCTCAAAAAGGGCAATGCCAGTCGGTTTTAAATAACTTTCTAATTGTTCAGCAATCTGACGGTAAATCAGTAAGCCGTCTTCCTCAGCAAATAAAGCCATATGTGGTTCAAAATCAATAACTTGTTGATCCATCACGCTGGTTTCATCTTCTGAAATATAAGGTGGATTACTAATCACCAAATCATACCCCTCTGTTACTACCGGCACCCCACTAAAGACATCACTCTCTTTTAACATTAGATTGGTTAATTCGAATTGTTGGCGATTCTTTTCGGCAATCGCTAAAGCTTCCGCAGATAAATCGACTCCCAAATACAGATTATCTGGACATTCTAAAGCTAGTGTTTCAATAATACAGCCTGTTCCAACACCAATTTCAACGACTTGTTGGCTAGATTTACCTGCTAAATAATCAAGCGCTAATTGGACTAATTCCTCTGTTTCAGGACGGGGAATCAACGTCGCTTCACTAACCATAAAGTTACGCCCAAAGAATTCTTCATACCCCATCACATATTGCAAAGGTAGACCAAGTTCTAATTGCTTCAAATAAGGTAATAATTCTTCTTGGTAATTCTCATAAACATCACTTAAATGACAATATAAAGTGGACATCGACCAATCCTTCACATGACAGATTAAGCGCTTAGCAATCACTAAACTATCTTCTTCGGTATAGTTTATTTGTTCTCTTAAAAAAGAAGAAGCCCAACGAAGGACTTCTTGTAGCGTTTTGACATTACATTCCGCCATTGTTTAATTGCTCTAACTTTTCAGTTTGATCAAATAAGATTAACGCATCAATAATTTCATCAACTTTACCTGAAAGGATTTGATCTAATTTTTGAATTGTTAAGCCAATACGGTGGTCAGTTACACGGTTTTGTGGGAAGTTATACGTACGGATACGTTCAGAACGGTCACCAGTACCTACAGCAGATTTACGATTTGCATCATATTCAGACTGTGCTTCTTGTGAGATTTTATCGTATACACGTGCACGTAATACTTTCATAGCTTTCTCACGGTTTTTTAGTTGTGAACGTTCATCTTGCATAGCAACTACAATTCCCGTTGGCAAGTGAGTTAAACGTACAGCAGAGGCCGTTTTATTAACGTGTTGTCCACCAGCACCTGATGCATGGTAAATATCAACACGGATATCTTTATCTTCTAATTCAATTTCGACTTCTTCTGCTTCTGGCATTACTACAACAGTCGCAGTTGATGTATGAACACGGCCTTGTGATTCTGTTGAAGGAACACGTTGAACACGGTGCGCACCTGATTCATATTTTAATTTAGAATAAACATTATCTCCTGAAATCATAAAGATAATCTCTTTATAACCCCCAATTCCTGTAATATTAGCGTCCATTACTTCTACACGCCAACCTTGTGATTCAGCATAACGTTGGTACATATTGAATAAGTCACCTGCAAATAAAGCAGCTTCGTCCCCACCAGCAGCACCACGAATTTCCATAATAATGTTTTTGCCATCGTTTGGATCTTCTGGTAATAATAAGATTTTTATTTTATCTTCTAATTCTACTTTTTCTTTTTTAAGGCTAGCTAATTCTTCTTTAGCCATTTCTGCCATTTCACTATCTAAGCCTTCATTCAACATTTCTTCTGTGTCAGTAATATCTTGTACTACTGTTTGATAGTGTTTAAAAGTTTCTACTTTTGGACGTAAATTAGCTTCCTCTTTTGTTAATTCCATAAAACGTCTTGTATCCGAAATAACTTCCGGATCACTTAATAATTCTGATAATTCATCATAACGAATAATGAACGAATCTAATTGATCAAACATCTTTTCAGCTCCCATTCTCTTTTCTTGTATTAATTATTCCCCTTAATAGGTGGATTAAAATAGTGTTTACGACAAACTGGATAATAAGACTCATTACCGCCAATTTGAATTTGTTCTCCAGCATAGACTGGCTTTCCTTCAACCATTCGCATATTCATATTAGCCTTCTTGTGGCAATACCAGCAAATTGTTTTAATTTCTTCAATTTTATCAGCGTATAATAATAAATATTTTGAGCCTTCGAATAATTCATTTAAGAAATCATTCTTCAAACCAAATGCCATTACCGGAATACCTAATTCATCAACAACCTTTGTCAAGGCTATAATATGCTCTTTTGATAAAAATTGTGATTCATCAATTAAGACACAATATACTTCTTCTTCAAGGTGGCTTGCTTTTACCATTTGATAGATATTGGTATCGTCAAATACTGGTATCGCTTCACGTCTTACACCGATACGACTAGAGACATAACCAACTTCATCACGGTTATCAATTGCGCTCGTAAATAGCATGACTTTTTTATTTTGTTCTTCATAATTATGAGCAACCTTTAAAATTTCAATTGATTTACCACTATTCATTGCTCCATACTTAAAAAATAGTTGTGCCAAAAATATCATTCCTTTACATATTAGTATCTATATTATTTTACGATAATCTGGAGTGTTGTGCAATCTTTATCTGTGAAAATACTGATAGAGCTATCGAATAATGCAAAAAAATAAAAGAACGTCTAGGACTTATTTAACATGACCTAGGCGTTCCTTTGCTATTCATTTCCTAATTCATCAAGTTTTTCACGAATACGACGCATCACTTCAACGCGATCTTCTTCACGCTCAAGATCTAATTCATCGATTTGTAGGACTAATGTTTCACTCTTATCATATTCATTAAACCAATCATCATAACGGCTATGTAAATGCTTATAATAATCTAATAATTCTTGATTTTCTTCAGTGATTTGTTCATAATCACGTCCTCGTTTTTTAATACGATCTAAGTGAATCTCTAAAGGTCCACGCAAATAAATTAATAAATCTGGCGCTTTCTTTGGCATACCTGCTAATTCTTCCATCATATTATCTAATAACGATAAATAAGTATCCATTTCGGCATCACTCATATTACCTGTTTCATAATTAATCTTTGTAAATAATGCATCTTCATAAATTGAACGGTCTAATACATTATTACGATCTTGTAAAGCATCTTTAATACTTCTAAAACGTGTATTTAAAAAATGAATTTGTAAGGCAAAAGCCCAACGTTTCGGATCATCATAAAACATCTCTAAAATACGATTATCATCCACACTCTCAAAAAATGGTGTACTACCTAATTCTTTAGCTATCATTTCTGTATAGGTACTCTTACCAGCACCAATCATCCCTGCTAAAACAATCACAGCTTGTCTATCCCCTTCCATATCAATCTCCTTATTATTACCTATTTCTCTATTTCAGTAAAATAAAAAGGTTCTATAATTTATAGGGTTGATGAGTAAAATCATTGATCCTATTTTTTATGTGCTTATTGGCTTTTAAAAAAATAAAGAGTTAATCA